>NZ_JAYSDK010000011.1:0-127131 GCF_041914405.1 Zoogloea sp. | reverse complement strand
AGCCCGCCGGGCCGCCGCCTACGATCAGGACGTCGAATTCCATGGAATCGCGTTCGCCAGTCATCTCCATCCACCCGCTTCTGTGCACGGCGCGTATGCGCCCTTCCGTTTCGTCCCCAGCGGCTTCAAGTTGGATCGCCACGGGGTATCTGCGTGCATTGTCGACGTCGTCACAGCCCCTGCCATCCCTTGCTTGAACTAGTCCGCCCTCTTCCTTCCGGCAATGAAAAATGGCCGACCTCATCGGCCGGCCATCGAAGCGTCAGGGTTGGCGCTCAGAAACGGGCGGAGCGCACCATCGCGTCCATGCCGCCATCGGCAAAGATCACTGCACCGTGGACGAAGCTGGCCTGCGGCGACTGCAGGAAAGCCACCACGTTGGCGATCTCGTCGGGCGTGCCGGCACGGCCGATCGGGGCAACGAAGTTCTTCACCGCCTGGCCGAAGCGCGGATCGTCCAGGGAAGCCTTGTGCAGCGGCGTCTCGACGGCCCCCGGCGCGACGACGTTGAGGCGAATGCCGCGCTTGCCCCACTCGACGGCCTTGCGACGGGCGAAGACGCTCACCGCATACTTCGAGGACGCGTAAGCCACCTCCGGCCGACCAAGCGCATCGGCCGCCGCCAGCGCCTCCGCCTCGTTGCCGCCGAGCATGGCCTCCACCATCGGGGCCTTGTCGGCGCCCGGCTGCACGGAGGCCACCGAGCCGATCAACAGCGCCGCGGGTTGCACGCCCTTGGCCAGCGCGTCGGCAAAGCCATCCACCAGCTCGCTCATGCCGAAATAATTGACGGCAACGATGAGGCTGCTCGACGGCGCGGTGACGCCAAGGCCGGCACAACAGATCAGCCCGTCGAGGACGCCATCGCAGGCAGCCAGCGCGGCCTCCACGGCAGCGCGGCGCCCGGCCGGCGTGGCCAGGTCGGCGATGATGTCGGCGTTCTGGCGGTCGATCCCGATCACCCGCTGGCCGGCAGCCTGCAGCGCGCGGCAGACGGCGGCTCCAATGCCTGAAGCGGAACCCGTAACGATGGTTGTTGGCATGCTCATTCCTTTTCCTGGTTGATCATCAATTTTTCTGGAGAGCCTGCGAAATGGCCTCGAGCCCGGCTTCCAGCTGCTGGCGCGCCCAGCGGTAATCGGCCTTGCCGGCCGGCGAGCGGACGATGCGGTCCACGAACATCAGCGACTTGGGCACCTTATAGCCCGCCAGATGCTGGTGGCAGAACGCCCGCACCGCTTCCGCGTCCGGCGCCGCGCCGTCCCGCAGGCTGATCGCCGCCGACACGCGCTGCCCCCAGACCGGGTCGGGGATGCCCACCACCAGCGCATCCTCGACGCCAGGATAGCGATGCAGCACTTCTTCCACCTCCTCCGGATGGACCTTTTCACCGCCGGTATTTATGCATTGGGAACCGCGCCCGAGCACGACGATGGAGCCATCCGCATCGACGCGGGCCATGTCCCCGGTGTTCACATAGCGCCGGCCCTCGAAGGCGAAGAAGGTCTGCGCCGACTTCTCCGGATCGCCGAAATAGCCCACCGGCACGTGGCCGACCCGCACCAGCAGGCCGCGCTCGCCGGGGCCGACGAGGCGGCTGCGGTCCTCGGCGATCACGGCGATGTCAGGGCGCGGCGCCAGGCGGATGAAGCCTTCCCCTTCCGTCGGCCGGCTGCCGCCGCCCAGCACACCGCCTTCCGATGAACCCATGCTGTCGTTCACCGCCGCGCCGCCCAGCCGCTCGCGCAGTTCGGCCTGCACGTGGGCCGAGAACAGCCCGCCGCCGGAGCCGAAGTTCATCAGCTTGGACAGATCCCAGCGGCCTGGATGGGCCTTCAGCGCGTTGAGCAGTGGCATCGCCATCGCGTCGCCGACGATGGACATGATGTTGGCCTGCTCGCGGGCAGCCAGGTCCCACACTTTCTCGGCGTTGAACTCCACTTCGTCGCGGATCAGCACCGTATGCCCGGCGAAAAGGGACGCCAGCGTGGCCCACTGGGCGGCACCATGGATCAGCGGGGCAACCGGGAAGAAGCGCAACGGGAAGCCGTCGCGGGCTACGTCGCCGAGTTCCTCCGGCCAGCTGACCGGCCCTTCCCGGCGGTAGAAGCCACCGCCACCGAGAGCGCCGAAGAACAGCGCCCGGTGCGGCCACATGACGCCCTTCGGCATGCCGGTGGTGCCACCGGTGTACAGCAGCATGATGTCCTCGTCGCTGCGCTGGGGAAGCACGTAGCTTGTGGGGGCTGCGGCCACTCCAGCCTCGTAGTCGGCGCCGGTGCGCAGCGCCAGTGCAATGCCAGGGAAATCCGGCAGCACGGGTTCGACCACCGCTGCCAGCGGTGCCGAATAGATCAGCGCCTTGAGTTGTGCGTCGGCGTACAGGTAACGCAGTTCGTCCGCCACGTAACGGTAGTTGATGTTCACCGCCAGCGCGCGCAGCTTGCAGGCTGCGAGGAAGCCCTCCAGGTACTCGGGGCCGTTGTAGAGCTGCAGGCCGACCGTGTCGCCGGGGCCGACGCCACGCTGTTGCAGCAGCGCCGCCAGGCGGTTGGCCCGCGCGTCGAGTTCCGCGTAGCTGAGGCGCTGGGCGCCGCAGACGACGGCGGTGCGTTCGGGCACCTGGGCGGCAACGATCTCGAACAGGTCGGCCAAATTGAAAGTGCGTTGCATCTATCGTGTCTCCTTTACTGGTGCCGGCGTTCAGGCAGCCTGGGGGGCGAGGCCGAGTTCCGCGTAGATTGCGGCGTTGTCGGCCCCGAGGGCCGGTGCGGGGCGCGCCTCGTCGAGGCGGTAGCCGCTCATGCGGATCGGAAAGGCGTAGCTCGAATGACGGCCAGCCACCGGATGGATGTCTTCGCGCAGCAGGCCGCGCGCCTGCGCATGGGGATGGGCGACGGCCTCGTCCACCCGCAGCACCGGCGTCACGCAGGCATCCACATCGGCGAATACGGTCTGCCAGTAGGCGAGCGTTTGGCTGCGGATGACTGCGGCGACCTCCGCTCGCGCCTCTGCGCCCTTGGAACCACCCACATGCCCACGGGCGTACAGCTCAGGCCGTTCGATGACGTCGCAGAAGGCGGTCCAGAACTTCGACTCGATGGCACCGACGGCCAGGTGGCGGCCGTCGGCGGTCTCGTACACGCCGTAGCACGCGATGGCGCCGGACAGGTAATCGGCGCCGCGCGGCACCGCCTGGCCGGCACGCTGCCAGGACAGCGTGCTCATGATGTTGTGCACCATCAGGCAGTCGGTCATGGACACATCCACGTGGCAGCCACGCCCGCTGCTGCGCGCGCCCAACAGCGCGGCGAGGATGCCCATCGCCGCCGACAGTGCGCCGCCGGCCAGGTCGGCCACCGGGAAGTTACCCTGTGCCGGCGCACCGCCGGCCGCGCCAGTCTGCTCCAGCACACCGGCAAGGGATTCGTAGTTGATGTCATGCCCGGCGGCCTGGGCCAGCGGACCGTCCTGTCCGTAGCCGCTGATCGAGCAATACACCAGGCGCGGGTTGATCTCCGCGAGCCGCGCATAGCCGATGCCGAGGCGCTCGGCGACACCGGGGCGGAAGCCCTCCACCAGCACGTCGGCCCGCTCGGCCAGCCGATGCAGCACGGCCACGCCCTCCTCCGAGCGCAGGTCGAGGGCCAGTGAACGCTTGTTACGGTTGAGCATCAGGAACATTCCGTTGAATTGCTCTCCGTCGAGCCCGCGGGTCGGGTCGCCGCCGCGGGGCGGCTCGATCTTGATGACCTCGGCGCCCATGTCGGCCAGGTGCAGGGTGCACATGGGGCCGGGCAGCAACTGGGTCAGGTCGAGCACGCGCACCCCGGCGAGGGGTTTGTGCTGAGTCATGTCTCCTCCTTGTTCGTTATGTCTGTTCTTGCCCTAGGCCATAAGGTCTCGGGCGAAGCGGGCCGGCGTGGCGACGGCGGCCGCATACTCCCGGCGCAGGCGCGCCACCAGCTCGGCGACGCTCGGGATGTCGTGGATGGTCCCGATCCCCTGCCCCGCCGACCACACGTCCTTCCACGCTTTGGGCTGGCTGCCGATGGCGGCGAAGAGGTCGTCCTTACCGCCGGTCTGCACGCCCTCCAGCTGCTCAGGGTCGATGCCGGCAGCGCGGACGCTGGCCTTCAGGTAATTGGCGCGGATACCGCTGAAGACCGGCGTATAGACAATGTCGTCCCCCGAATCCCGCACCACCAGCGCCTTGTGGCCGGCCTCGGCGGCGCATTCGCGGGTGGCGATGAAGCGGGTGCCCATGTAGCCCAGGTCGGCCCCCATCACCTCGGCGGCGCGCAGGGCGCGGCCGTCCGACAGCGCGCCGGCCAGCGCGACGGGCCCATCCCAGAACTCGCGCACCTCGGCCAGCAACGCGAAGGGCGAACGGTCGCCCGCGTGCCCGCCGGCCCCGGCGCAGACCAGGATCAGGCCGTCCACACCGCAGGCGATGGCCTTCTTCGCATGAGCCACGCTGATCACGTCGTGGAAGACCAACCCACCGTAGCTATGGACCGCCTGCACCACCGCGTCCGGACGCCCCACTGAGGTGATCACCAGCGGCACCTGGTGCGCCACCACGCGGGCTAGATCCTCCTGCTGGCGCGGATTGGAGCGATGCAGGATCAGGTTGACGCCGAAGGGCGCCGACGGTCGTTCGGGGTGCGTGGCGTCCCAGTCCTCCAGATCCTGGCGGATGCGCGTCAGCCATTCGTCGAGCGCCCCGGCGGGCCGTGCGTTGAGCGTCGGGAAAGTGCCGATCACGCCGGCCTTGCACTGGGCCAGCACCAGCTGGGGGCCGCTGGCGAGGAACATCGGCGAGCCGATCAGCGGTAGCGTCAGCCGGCCGGCGAAGGCTTCTGGGATCGCCATCTCAGCGGGCCGCCGGCGGCACGATGCGGTTCGGCCCGTAGAAGGTCCGTCCTTCCGCCGCCATATCCCGCAACAGCTGCGGAATCGCGTAGCGGTCGGCGGCATAGGTGGCCGCCAAGCGGTCGCATTCCGCCACCACGTGGGCGATGCCGAGGGTATCCATCGCCGCGAAGGGCCCGCCCAGGTAGATCGGGAAACCCACGCCGAAACAGGCGCCGATATCCCCGTCGGCCGGATCGACGAGCACGCCGTCGGCCATGCAGCGGGCCGCGTCGGCAAACTGGGCGAACAGCATCCGCGTCCTGACCTCGTCCACCGTCGGCTGCTCGGCCTCCGGTTTTCTCGGCCAGATCCCGCCGAGACCCGGCCATAGGCGTTTGCTGCCGTCGGCGGCGTAGTCGTAGAAACCCTTGCCGTTCTTGCGGCCGTGGCGCTCGTGGTCGGCCACCAGCGTCGTGATGATGTCCACCGACGAGCCCGGCACGTAGTCCGGCCCGAGGTCATTGGCCTGCTGCTGGGCGCCCTTGTACGCGAGGTCGAGCCCGATCTCGTCGGAGATGCTGAGCGCACCTACCGGGTAGCCGGCCATGCGCGCGGCGTTCTCGATCAGCGCCGGGTTGATGCCTTCGGAGACCATCGTCACGCCCTCGTTGATGAAGGCGCCGATGAAGCGGCTGGTGAAGAAGCCGCGGCTGTCGTTTACCAGGATCGGCGTCTTGCGCAGCTGGGCGACGAAGTCCAGTGCTTCGGCGAGGGCCGCGCCGTCGGTCTGGCGGCCGCGGATCACCTCCACCAGCGGCATGCGCTCCACCGGCGAGAAGAAATGCAGGCCCACCATCTTGTTGGGCCGGCGCGTGGTTTCCGCGAGGCCGGTGATCGGCAGTGCCGACGTGTTGCTGGCCAGCACGGCATCAGCCGGCATCTCCGCCTCCGCGCGGGCGAACACCTCGGCCTTCACGGCGCGATCCTCGAACACGGCCTCGACGACGAGGCTGACGTCTCGCAAGGCCGCATAGTCCGTGGTCGGGTGGATGCGCGCGAGGACGGCCTCGAGCTTGTCGGCGCTCACACGGCCCTTTTCCAGGTCCCTCCGCAGGCGCGTCTCGCTGTAAGCCTTGCCTTTGTCGGCGCTGGCCTGATCCCGGTCGATCAGCACCACGTCGATGCCCGCCTGGGCGGCGACGTAGGCCACCCCGGCGCCCATCAGCCCAGCGCCGAGTACGCCAATCCGCTCATGGCGGCGGGTCGGCACACCGGCGGGGCGGCGCACCAGCTTGTCGGCCTCGCCCTTGTTGATGAACACCGTGCGCACCATGTTGCCGGCCACGGGATCCAGGTTGAGCTTGACGAAGTACTTGCACTCGACCCGCAGCGCCTTGTCCATCGGCAGCTGCATGCCTTCATACAGGCAGGACGTGATTGCCAGCGGCGCCGGCAGGTTGTGGAAGGTGCCGGCCTGCAGGTTGGCCGCGGTGCCCATGAAGAGCTGGGCCAGCTCGGGCTGCAGCGGGCTGTTGCCGCCGGGGATGCGAAAGCCTTTCTTGTCCCAGGGCTGGACGGGGTCGGCAGCCTCACGCAGCCAGCGCTTAGCTTCCGCGAGCAGCTCGGCAGCAGGCACCACAGCGTGGATCAGCCCGGCCTCGCGGGCCTTTTCGGCCTTCAGCTGGCTGCCCTGCAGCAGCAGCGGCAAGGCCTTGGCCACGCCGATCAGGCGCAGGTAACGCTGGGTACCGCCAGCCCCGGGTAGCAGGCCGACGCCGACCTCCGGCAGCCCCACGACGATGCCGCGCGCGTCGGACGCCACCCGGTAATGGCAGGCCAGGCAGATCTCGAAGCCGCCGCCGAGGGCCGCGCCGTTGATGGCTGCCGCCACCGGCTTGCCGCAGGTCTCCATGCGGCGCAGCAGGCTGGAGAAGTCCCAGCACTGCTCGAACAGGGTCGCCGCATTCTGCTTGGTCGTCAGCGCGGCTTCCATGGACTTTAGGTCGGCGCCGGCCACGAAGGAGCTCTTGCCGGAGGTGAGGACGATGCCCTTCACCGCCTCATCGGCCACCGCCTTTTCCAGATTGGCGCGGAAGCTGGCGATGAAGTTGCGGTCCATCACATTGGCCGCGGAGCCGGGCTGGTCGATGGTCAGCGTGCAGATGCCGTCCGCGTCGACGGCGTACTTGAAGTAGTCGATCATGATTTCCGTTCCGTGCTCACACGCGTTCGATGAGGGTCGCCGAGGCCATGCCGGCCGCCTCGCACAGGCTGACGAGGCCGGTGGCCACGTCCTGCCGCTCCATCTCGTCGAGCAGCGTGCCGAGGATCATGGCGCCGGTGGCGCCGAGGGGATGGCCCATCGCGATGGCCCCGCCGTTGACGTTCATCCGTTCGTGGGCAACACCCATCTCGGCCAGGAAAGCCAGCACCACCGAGGAGAAGGCCTCGTTGAGCTCCCACAGGCCCACGTCGCCCGTTGCCATGCGCGCCTTGCGCAGCGCCAGGCGGGCGGCAGCAGCCGGCCCATCGAGCATCAGGGTCGGCTCGGCGCCCACCGTCACCGCGGCGCGGATGCGAGCGCGGGGCTTGAGGCCCAGGCGCTCGCCGACTTCCTTGTTGCCCACCAGTACTGCCGCAGCACCATCGACGATGCCGGAGCTGTTGCCGGCGTGATGGACGTGCTCGATGCGCTCGAACTGCGGGTAGCGCTGCAGCGCGATGCCATCGAAGCCGGCCTTGGCGCCCATCTCGGCAAAGGCCGGCTTGAGGGCGCCGAGGGCTTCCAGCGTCGTATCGCCGCGAACGATCTCGTCTCGCGACAGCAGCGGCAAGCCGAGGATGTCCTTCACCACGACCACCGAGCGGTCGAAGCGCCCTTCCGCCCACGCCTGTGCGGCGCGGCGCTGACTCTCCACCGCGTAGGCGTCGCAGTCCTGGCGACTGAAACCGTACTTGGTCGCCAGGAGGTCAGCGCTGATGCCCTGCATCACGAAATAGGTCTTGAAGGCCACCTGCGGGTCGGTCGCCCAGGCGCCGCCGTCGGCACCCATCGGCACGCGGGACATGCTCTCCACGCCACCACCGATGGCCAGGTCGATCTGGCCGGCGCCGACCTTGGCGGCTGCGAAATTGACCGCTTCCAGGCCCGAGCCGCAATAACGGTTGAGCTGCACGCCCGGCACGCTCTGCGCGTAATCAGCGTTCAACGCGGCAATGCGGGCGATATTGCCGCCCTGCTCGCCCACCGGAACCACGCAGCCCAGGATCACATCCTCCACCAGCGCGCTGTCGAAGCCGCTGCGCGCACGCAGGGCCTGCAGCACCTGGCTGGCCAGGTTGACGGGCGTGACCTCGTGCAGCGCGCCATCCGGCTTGCCCTTGCCGCGGGGCGTGCGCACGTGGTCGTAGATGAAGACATCGGTCATTGAGTGTAATCCCCAGAGAATCCGCCCTTGAGCGGCGACGATTCAGTATCCCAACGAGGGAATTGCACAAACATCGTCCGCCCGGACTAGGGTCAGCGCCCGGCCAACCCCTAAGATCAAGCGGGGCTCCGCCCAGGCTGATCGGACGCCGTACGGCAGACGTGACAAAACCCCACGGCACCCGAAGGGATGCCGCGGGGATCGATGGCGGAACGACAGAAGGCCCGGGCCATATGCGGCCGGCCTGAAGAGCTTGCGATCAGCGGTGGCTAAGGGGCGCCACACTGTTGAGCATGATGCGGACGAGCTCGGTTTGCCGGCGCACGCCGGTTTTCGAGAAGATCGAACGCAGATGGGCGCGGGCGGTGTTGCGCCGGATGTTGAGGGCTTCTGCCGCTTCCTCCAGCGACAGGCCGTTGGCCAGCTCCATCGCCAGCGCGGTCTCCGCCGGGGTGAGGTTGAAAAGCTGCTTGGCCACCGTGGTGCTGGCCAGGGACTTGCCCGCCGCGTCGCGGATATAGACGATGGCCGCCGGCTGGCCCTTCCCTTCCGCCCATTCGCTGGACGGTACCGCCTCCACCACCACGCCGAGATTCACCTGCCCGGACGGACGGGAAATCGAGATCGCTTCGGCGGGCACCAGGCGTTCTCCACCCTGGCGGGAGAAGGCGTTGCGGATGAGTTGCTGCAGGCCGCGGTTGTCGCTGGGGTAAGTGGCCTCCAGGCGGCCACCGACCAGCTTGAGGCCGTCGCCGCTGTCGAGGATTTCCTGGGCAATCAGGTTCTGGTCGAGCACCCGGCCGGTCTCGTCGAGGACGATGGTGGCCACCGACAAGCGGCCGATGGCCTTGGAATACAGGGTGCCGAGGGATTCGCTGCGGTCGAGCAGGTTATGCACTTGCAAGGCCCGCCGCAGGTGCGGGATCAGCGTCTGACACAGGCGCCGTTCCTGCTCGTTGAACGGCAGCGCCCCTTCAGGCCGGGTCAGGCGGAAGCGCAGCTTGCCGGCCTCCGGCGTGGCGATGTCGGCGCCCATCACGTGGAAGACGCCATGGGGCTCGCACCAGTGCTGGTAATAGGCGCTCTGCCGCCACTCGGCCTCGCTCATCAGGTCTTCGACGGTGAACACCTTGTCGGCCGGCTGATTCACGAAGGGGGTCGTGGTGTGCTGGTAGGTGTGATAGACCACCTTGCCGCCAATCCCGCCCGGCAGTTCGCCGACCGAGATCATCAGCCCCACGTCGGTGACGTCGGGCACCCGGAGGATCAGTGTCACGAAATTGGCGGTGAACAGCTCCCGCAGGGCTTCCAGCGCGGTTCCCCAACGCCGGCTGTCAAGGGCCGCATCGTAGAGCCCCCCCACGATGCGGTCGTACACCGCCATATTCAGTTCAATCTCTGCCACGACACCTCTCCTCCGGTCATGCTTTTGTTTTATATATATTTGTTCTGCTGCTTCGCTCTTTCTTTCTGGCATCCCGCGGGGGCCGGCTGGGTACAACCCGGCCCCTGGGGACGCTCAGCTGGCGAGGCTGGCAGTCAGTTGCGGTACTGCTTCAAACAGGTCGCCGACCAGACCGTAGTCGGCAACCTGGAAGATCGGCGCATCCGGATCCTTGTTGATCGCAACGATCACCTTCGAATCCTTCATGCCGGCCAAGTGCTGGATGGCACCGGAGATGCCGACCGCCACATACAGCCCCGGTGCGACAATCTTGCCGGTCTGGCCGACCTGGTAGTCGTTGGGCACATAACCCGCATCAACAGCCGCCCGCGAAGCGCCGAGGGCCGCGCCGAGCCGGTCGGCCAGCGGTGCCAGCACGCGCTGGTAGTTGTCGCCATTGCCCAGCCCGCGCCCGCCCGACACCACGATAGCAGCAGAACCCAGTTCGGGGCGTTCAGATTTGCTGAGCGCCCGGCCCACCAGGCGCGACAGGCCCAGGTCCGCCTCGGCCTGGCCTTCTTCCACCGTTGCGGCGCCGCCCGTTGCGGCCACCGCGTCGAAGGAGGTCGGCCGCACGGTCAGCACCTGCACGGGCTCGTCGGACTCCACCGACACCAGCACGTTGCCGGCGTAGATCGGCCGCACATAACGGCCGACCGCGGTAATCGACACCACGTCGGAAACTTGCGCCACATCCAGCAGCGCCGCCACGCGGGGAGCGAGATTCTTCCCAAAAGCCGATGCCGCCGCAAGCACCGCGCCGTATGACTTTGTACGTACTCGTGCGACCACCAGCGCGGCCAGGTTCTCGGCCAGCTGGTCTTTGTAGGCCGGCGCGTCCACCAGGATCACGCGGGCCACGCCCGCGACAGCCGCAGCCCCATCGGCCACCGCGCGACAATCTTGCCCGGCGACCAGCAGATCCACCTCGCCGCCGAGCCTTGCGGCGGCAGCCAGGACGTTGAGGGTGGCCGGGGCCAGTGCGGCATTGTCGTGTTCGGCAATAACCAGAGTCTTCATGTTCAGATCACCTTGGCTTCGTTCTTCAGGCGGGAGACCAGCTCGGCCACGTCGGCCACGCGGATGCCAGCCTTGCGGGCCTCGGGTTCGGCGTGGCGGGTATGGCGCAGGCGCGGCGCGACGTCCACGCCCAGCGCGCTGGCAGGCTGCACCTCCAGCGGCTTCTTCTTGGCTTTCATGATGTTGGGGAGCGTTGCGTAGCGCGGCTCGTTGAGGCGCAGGTCGGCGGTGACCACCGCCGGCAGTTCCAGCGCCAGGGTCTCCAGGCCGCCGTCCACTTCGCGGGTGACTTCGAGTGTCTGTCCGCTCAGCACCAGCTTCGACGCAAAGGTGGCCTGGCCGCGGCCCATCAATGCGGCGAGGATCTGGCCGGTCTGGTTGGCGTCGTCGTCGATGGCCTGCTTGCCGCAAATCACCAGGTCGGGTTGTTCTTTGTCGGCCACGGCCTTGAGCAGCTTGGCGACCGCCAGCGGCTGCAGTTCGGTGTCGGTCTCCACCAGGATCGCCCGGTCGGCGCCCATCGCCAGCGCGGTGCGCAGGGTTTCCTGGCAGGCGGTCGGCCCGCAGCTCACGGCGACGACCTCGGTCGCCATGCTGGCCTCACGCAGGCGCACGGCCTCTTCCACGGCGATCTCGTCGAAGGGGTTGATGGCCATCTTTACGCCGGCCAGTTCCACACCCGAGCCGTCGCCGCGGACGCGGACCTTCACGTTGTAATCCACTACCCGTTTGACGGGGACCAATATCTTCACGTCGCTTCTCCTTGCTGGGTTTGCCCGGGAGCAGGCGCGGGCCTCTCCCCGGAACCCAGCTTACGGAGCGCGTGGTGGCGCGCCATCGTCCGACAGGACTACGGCCGCCAGTCGCATCAGCCGGGGAAGCGGACGCGGAGCTTGCCGCTCAGCGGAACGGCCTGGCAGCTCAAGGTCCATGAGCGGGCCAGATCCTTGTCGTCGAGGACCTCGTTGTGGCGCAGGTGCACCTCGCCTTCCTGCACCTGGCACATGCACGACGCGCACAGGCCGGCCCGGCAGGAATGAGGCGCCGGCAGACCCGCACGCAGCGCTGCATCGAGCAGGGTTTCGCCGCCGCCGCAGTCGATGGTGTGCGTCACGCCATCCAGCAGCACTTCCAGCTCGGCGCGCTCGACTGCCGGTGGAGCGGCTTCCGCGTCGGCGACCAGCACGGCGCTGTCCTCCTCGTCCGGCAGGGACAGGAAGCGCTCCACGTGGATGCGCTCCTCGGCCAGTCCGGCGTGGACGAGCGCCGTCGCCATCGCATCCATGAACGGCCCCGGGCCGCAGATGAAGGCCTGGGCACCCGGCAGATCACGCCCGAAGGCCGCCAGCTGCGCCACCGACGGCGTGCCCTGCACGGAATCCAGCCAGTGGATCACCTGCAAGCGCTCCGGATGCGCCGCGGCCAGGGCTTTCAGCGCATCGCGGAAGATCACCGAAACCTCGTCGCGGTTAGCGTAGAACAGGCGCACCCGGCCCTGCCCGTTCGCCAGCACCGCGCGCAGGATCGAGAAGACAGGCGTGATGCCACTGCCGCCGGCACACAGCAGGAAGTCTCCCTCCAGCGCCTTGGGGGTGAACACCCCCGCCGGCGCCAGCACTTCAAGGCTGTCGCCCGGCTTGATCCGGTCGCACAGCCAGTTGGAACCCCGCCCGCCGGCCACCCGCTTGACGGTGACCCGCAGGCGGGCGTCCAGCCCCGGCGTGCTGGACATGGAATAGCAGCGCGGCAGGTGCCGCCCACCCACCGGCAGGCGCAGGGTGAGGAACTGCCCCGGCCGGTAGCGGAACTGCTCGGCCAGGTCCGGCGGTACGTCGAAGCTGAAGGAGCAGGCGTCGGCGGTTTCGTCGCTCACCTCGGCGACGGTGAGGCGGTGGTAGCGGGCGGCGTTCATCTCATCCTGCCTTGTCGTTGCCGATCAGACGAAGGCGTCCATGTTCGGCAGGCCGAGCATCACCGCGCCGTGGGCGCGGGCGTAGGCGTCCGAGTTGTTGGCGATGTGGGCGCGGGCCTGGTGGATGTCGCGGAAGATACGTTCGATCGGATTGCTGCGGTAGGTGCCGGACGCCGCACAGGCACGCATCAGCTCGCTGGCCGCTGCCGCGCACAGCTTGGGCACCTGGGATGCCTGGGCGCGCTGCATCAGGCGCTCCTCCACCGGCATGCGCTCGCCGGTCTTGGCGCACTCGACGATGCGGGCGTAGTTGCGGAACAGCACCAGCTTGAGCTGATCGGCGGTCATCATCGCCTCGCAGACCGCCATCTGGGCATTCACGTCCTCGGCGGTCTTGGCGCCGTGCTTGCCCACGTGGGCTGCGGCACGCTCGCGGAAGTGGGTGATTGCACCGTCAAGGGCGCCGAGACAGGCCGACGAAACCGCACGCTGGAAAACCTGGGTGAAGGGGATGCGGTACAGCCAGCCCGGGTTTGTGTCGCGGCCGGGGCAGCCTGCATCGCTGTGGTCATTGGTGCGCTGGGTGCGGTGCTCGGGCACAAAGGCGTTTTCGACGACGATGTCGTGGCTGCCGGTGGCGCGCAGACCCAGCACGTCCCAGTTGTGCTCGACGCGGAAATCCGACTTGGGCAGCAGGAAGGTGGTGTGCTCGAAGCCCTCGCCACCGTCCCGGCGCGGCAGCAGGCCACCGAGGAAGATCCAGTCGCAATGCTCGACGCCGCTGGAGAAACCCCAGCGACCGGAGAAGCGGTAGCCGCCCTCGACCTTCTCGGCCTTGCCGACCGGCATGTAGGTGGAGGCGATCAGCGTGCCGTTGTCCTTGCTCCACACATCCTTCTGGGCCTGTTCGGGGAACAGCGGCAGCTGCCAGTTGTGCACGCCGATCACGCCGTAGATCCACGCGGTGGACATGCAGCCTTCGGCCAGCGCCATCTGCACCCGGTAGAAGACCCGCGGATCCAGCTCGTAGCCGCCCCAGCGACGGGGCTGGAGCACGCGGAACAGCCCGGCTTCGGCCATCTCGCGCACCGACTCGGCCGGCACGATGCCCTTGCTCTCGGCGTCGCGGGCCCGCTCGGCCAGCTTCGGTGCCAGGGCTTTCGCCCGGGCGATCAGCTCGATCGCCTCCGGGGTCATGTAGTCGTTTGCATGCACATCCATCTCCTGCTCCTTCGTCACTGCGTTCATGGGTCTTCCCTCGTCGGTCAAGGCGAACAGCGGAAATGCTGTGGCCAGTCAAACACTTCGATGGGGCCAAGCGTTCCACAGCGGGGAGTGGCGATTCATCGTCTGAATGGACTAACGCTTGAGAGCGCGCAAGCCGGCGGAGTGAAACAGGGAGCCAGCAAGAGAGAAGCCGCACGGTGCCGGCATGCGCGGCGCCCATCCGCACTAAGCCTTTTGGACGATGCCGTGGAAATGCGGGCGCCAATAATTCAACCACTCGACGCAGACAGACGCGCCATCCGAGGCCCCTGGCCCCCAGCCCGAAAGGAGAGACCCGTGCGAACCCACGTTGGCATGGCATTGACCGCGGTCGTCGCGGCCGCCGGCATTTTTGCCTTTTCCCCACGCAGCACGCCCCAGTTCCGCCCGACTGATCTACCGGTGGACAAGATGCAGCTCAACAGCCTCGCACGCACCCAGGCCGGCCTCGTTGCAGCCGGTGAGCTGGGCAAGATCCTGGTCTCCCGGGACGACGGCCGCAGCTGGCAGCCAGCCCACCTGCCCCAGGACCGCCAGGCGGTGATCACCCACATGGTCTTCGCCGGCAACGGCACCGGGCTGGCCCTTGGCCACGAGGGCTGGATCCTGCGCAGCACGGATGGCGGGCGCAGCTGGCAGGAAAGCGCCTTCACCCAGTCCAACGGCGAACCGCTGATGAGCGCCGCCCGCCTGCCAACAGGCGAATGGCTGGCCATCGGTGCCTTCGGCCGGGTGCTGAAGTCCACCGACGACGGCCACAGCTGGACACCCCACGAGATCCCCGGCCTGAGCGACTGGCACCTCAACAGCATCGCCGGCTCGGCTGACGGCCAGCAGTGGCTGATCGCCGGCGAGGCCGGCACCCTGCTCCGCTCCGACGATGGCGGCCGCAACTGGAGCGTCGTACCACCTTTCTACAACGGCTCCATCTACGGCACCGCCGACCTGGGCAGTGGCCGCTGGGTGGCCTACGGCATGCGCGGCAAGGTCTTCCACAGCGAGGACGGAGGCCGCAGCTGGCAGGCCTCCAGCATGCCTGGCCCGATCTCCACCTACGGCCACGCGGTCGGGGCCGACGGCAGCCTGCTGCTGGCCGGCCAGGGCGGCATGGTTCTCGCGAGCCATGACGGCGGGCGCAGTTTCAACATCGTGCGCAAGGAAGGCCGCGCCAGCCTCACCGGCCTGCAGGCCCTGGGCGACGGAAGCTGGCTGCTCAGCAGCGACGGCGGCCTGCAGCGCTACCAACCCACAACCCACGCGGCCGCCGCCACCCGGCCCTCGATTTCCGGAGCCTCCTCATGAGCGCAAGCATGACCCGCACCGATGCCCTGGTGGCCTTTCTGGCCCGAATGCTGATCGTCTGGCGCAGGCCGCTCGGCATCCTCTTCCTGCTGATCACCGTCGGCCTCGGCTTCTCGGCCACGCATACCCGGCTGGACCCCGGCTTCAACAAGCTGATCCCGATGTCCCACCCGTATATGAAGGCCTTCCTGGAGTACTCGGGCGTCTTCTCCGGTGCCAACCGCATCATGCTTAGCGTGCGCTGGAAGGGTGATGGCGACATCTACAACCCGGAGTTCATGCAGGCCCTGCACAAGGTGACCGACGAGGTCTTCTTCACCCCCGGCATCAACCGGGGCGAGGTGCGCTCCCTGTACACCCCGAACGTGCGCTACATCGAGGTCACCGAGGACGGCTTCACCGGCGACGTGGTGATCCCCTCCCATTTTGAGGCGGACGCCGCCGGCCTCGCCCAGGTGCGCGCCAACGTGGCCAAGTCCGGCCAGATCGGCCGCCTCGTGGCCAACGACCTGAAATCGGCGCTGGTTCAGGCCGACCTGCTGGAGATCAACCCCCAGACCGGCCAGAAGCTCGACTACGCCAGCGTCGCCGAGAAGCTCGAAGCCATCCGCACCCGCCACGCCGGCAAGAACATCGACATCCAGATCGTCGGCTTCGCCAAGGTAATGGGCGACGTGATGGCCGGCCTGAGCACCGTGGTGGCCTTCTTCGCCATCGCCTTCGCGGTGACCACGCTGCTGCTGTGGCTGTATTCCCGCTCGATCCGCCTGACCCTGCTGGCCATCACCGTGGCCCTGCTGCCTGTGATCTGGCTGCTCGGCGTGCTGCCGCTGATCGGCTACGGCATCGACCCGATGTCGGTGCTGGTGCCCTTCCTGATCTTCTCCATCGGCGTGTCCCACGCGGTGCAGATGACCAACGCCTGGAAGCAGGACGTGCTCGACGGCCAGACGGCCATGGACGCCGCCGAGGGCGCCTTCCGCAAGCTGGCCATCCCAGGCACCATGGCCCTGCTGGCCAATGCGCTGGGCTTCCTGGTGATCATGCTGATCGACATCCCCATCGTGCGTGAGCTGGGCATCACCGCCTGCCTCGGCGTGGGCATCATGATCATGACCAACAAGATGTTCATGCCCATCGTGCTGAGCCACCTGCGCCTGGAGCGCATGGCCCTCGGCGCGCCCACCGAGCCGGGTGGCCGCCACGGCCTGTGGTGGAAGCTGTCGGCCCTGTCGCTGCCGCGCCCGGCGCTCGCCACCTTCGCGGTGATGCTGGTGCTGCTGGCCGGCGCCACCTGGGAATCCCGCCACCTGCAGACCGGCGACGTGGGCAGCGGCGTGCCGGAGCTGCGCCCCGAGTCCCGCTACAACCGGGACAACGCCCAGATCATCCGCGACTACTCCATCGGGATGGACGTGTTGTCGGTGTATGTGGATACGGAGAACCTCACCGAAGCCTGTCTCGACTGGAAGGTGATGAACGCGGTGGAACGCTTCGACTTCCACATGCGCGGTGTCGAGGGCGTGCAGTCGGTGAGCACCGTGGCCGGGATGGCCAAGCTCTACGCCGCCGGCAACAACGAAGCCAACCCGCGCTGGGCCGGCCTGCAGCGTACCGAAGCGGCCCTGCGCACCGGCGCCGCCCGCGCCGCCAACCCGGAGTTCGGCCTCAATTCGCCCGGCTGCAAGACCATCAACCTGCTGGTGTACCTGAAAGACCACCAGGGCCCGACCCTCGCCCACGTGGTAAGGGAAGTGCGCCGCTTCATCGATGCCGAGACCACGCCGGGCGTCCATTTCCGCCTCGCCGGCGGCAATGCAGGCGTCGCCGCCGCCACCAACGAGGCGGTGGAACAGGCCGAGGTGCAGATGCTGGTGTCGATCTTCGGCGCCATCACGCTGCTGTGCTGGATCACCTTCCGCTCCTGGCGCGCCGTGTTGTGCGTGATCGTGCCGCTGGTACTGGTGACCATCATGTGCAACGCGCTGATGGCCCTGCTCGGCATCGGCCTCAAGGTCGCCACGCTGCCGGTGATCGCACTGGGCGTTGGCGTCGGCGTGGACTACGGCATCTACATCTACGAGCGCCTGCAGCACGAGATGGCCGACCGCGGCTGCGACCTGCGCGAAGCCTTCTACGAGGCCATGCGCCAGCGCGGCACGGCCGCCGTGTTCACCGCGGTGACCATGTCCATCGGCGTCGGAACCTGGGCCTTCTCGGCGCTCAAGTTCCAGGCCGACATGGGCATTCTGCTGGCCTTCATGTTCCTGGTGAATGTGCTCGGCGCGATCTTCCTGCTGCCGGCCCTGGCCGTGTGGCTGGGGGTGGGTGAATTGCGCCAGCGGCGGGCAACGGAGCTGGTTGCACCGTAACGCGAAGCATCAGCTGACCAAGAACGGGGCGTCCCCTGCAACGGGTGGCGCCCCGTTCTTCATCGTAAGCTTGATTTATTGAGACGGTCGGTCTAATTTCTCTCCATGGACCTTCAGCCCCCCGCCTCCAACACCACCCCGCGCCGCCGCGGCCGTCCGCCGAAGAGCGCCAACGGCTTCAGCGAAACCCGCGAGGCGCTGCTGCGTGCGGGCGTCGAGGTGCTGACCGAAAAGGGCTTTTCCGCTACCGGCATCGACCAGATCCTGTCCCGCGTGGGCGTGCCGAAGGGGTCCTTCTATCATTTCTTTTCCAGCAAGGAAGCCTTCGGCAGCGCGCTGATCGAACGCTATGCTGGCTACTTCGCCCGCAAGCTCGACCGCTTCCTGCTCGACGACAGCCAGCCGCCGCTACAGCGCCTGCGCAATTTCGTTGCCGATGCCGGCGGCGGCATGGCGCGCTTCGAGTTCCGCCGTGGCTGCCTGGTCGGCAACCTGGGCCAGGAAACCGCCAGCCTGCCGGACACACTGCGCCAGCAGCTCGCGGCAGTTTTCGCCGACTGGGAAGAACGCGTGGCCGCCTGTCTGGAAGCGGCGCGGTCCGATGGCGCGATCGCCGCCGACGCCGATTGCCAGCGCCTGGCCAACTGTTTCTGGATCGGCTGGGAAGGCGCGGTGCTGCGTGCCAAGCTGGAGGCATCGAGCCGGCCACTGGAAGTCTTTGCCGATTTTTTCTTCGCCGGCCTGCCCCGGTGAATTTTTTGTCTATTAATAGACGATCAGTCTAATTAAACGGAGGGTGACGATGTTCAAGGGAATTCTGATCGAGAAGGATGAGGCCGGTTACCGCGCCACGCTGCGCGACATCGACGAAGCCGGCCTGCCCGACGGCGACGTGACCGTGCGGGTCCAGTACTCCACGCTCAACTATAAGGATGCACTGGCGATCACTGGCCAGAGCCCGGTGGTGCGGCGCTTTCCGATGGTGCCGGGTATCGACCTGGTGGGCGCCGTGGAGGAAAGCCGCCATCCGGGCTATCACGCCGGCGACCTCGTCGTGCTCAACGGCTGGGGCGTTGGTGAGGTGCATTGGGGCGGTCTCGCCGAGAAGGCACGCCTGAAGGGCGACTGGCTGGTTCCGCTGCCGGCCGCCTTCACGCCCAGCCAGGCGATGGCCATCGGCACCGCCGGCTACACCGCCATGTTGTGCGTGATGGCCTTGGAACGCCACGGTGTGACACCGGACCAGGGCGACATCCTGGTCACCGGCGCGGGTGGCGGCGTCGGCAGTGTCGCTGTCGCGTTGCTGTCCAAGCTGGGCTACCGGGTAGTCGCGGTCACCGGCCGCATGGAGGAAGAGCCTTATCTACGCCAGCTCGGCGCCAGTGAAGTGCTGTCCCGCGATGAGTTCAGCGCACCCGGCAAGCCCCTCGCCAAGGAGCGCTGGGCCGGTGCGGTGGACGTGGTCGGCTCCCACGTGCTGGCCAATGTGTGTGCCGGCACCAAGTATGGCGGCACCGTCGCGGCCTGCGGCCTGGCGGGCGGCATGGATCTACCGGCCAGCGTCGCCCCCTTCATTCTGCGCGGCGTGACCCTCGCCGGGGTGGACAGCGTGATGTGCCCCCGTCCGCGCCGCCTCGAGGCCTGGCAGCGCCTCGGCCGCGACCTGGACATCGACAAGCTGGGCCTAATCGCCCACGAGATCGGCCTGAGCGAAGCCATCGGACTGGCACCCGCGATCCTCGCCGGCAAGCTGCGCGGCCGCGTCATCGTCGACATCGCTCGCTGACTCCCTTCATCCAGCCCAACGCCCCGGAGCCGAACCATGTTGCGCGACCCTCGCCTCATCGAACTGTCCCGTGAACACCATGCCGCGCTGCGCCTGGCCAAGCGCCTCGCCGGCGCGGCCGCCGCGGACAGCCTGCCCGCCGTCACGAGTTTCCTGCGCAAGGAAAAGCCCACCCTGCTCCGCCACTTCGGCGATGAGGAGCGGGACCTGCTTCCGCAGCTGCTCGATTTCGGCGAGGCGGCGCTGGCCCGGCGGCTCGTGGACGATCACCGGGAAATGGAAGCCCTGATGGCACAGGATGAGGACCCCCAGGCGCTGGCACGCCTTGGGCGCGTGCTGGGCGAGCATGTCCGCTTCGAGGAGCGGGAGCTCTTCGAAGCCCTCCAGCAGCACTGGGCAGCCCGTTCCTGAATACGCCGCAAACCAAAGCGGAAAAGCCCGCCCGGCTTGCGTCGGGCGGGCTTTGCGCGTCTAGCGGACGGCGACTGCGGGATCAGAAGGAGTACTTCATCACCAGGGACAGCTGGTCCCGGTCGGTGAGCAGGTTGATCTTCTTCTGGTCCACCGTCTCCGCCTTGCCGAAATAGCCCAGGTAGGTCAGGCCGATCTGGAAGTTGCGGTTGTAGGTGAAGTTGGCGCCGATGCTGCCACGGGTATCCCCTTCCCCGCCCACACCACCGGTCAGCGTGCGGCCCTGCAGCTGGCGCGAAAGGCTGATCGGCACCGACAGGTCCCAGCCCTCGAAGACACCGGGGTAGCTCAGGCTGAGCGTGCCGGACACCGCCACACCATGGTTGGTGTTGAAGAAGGGTTTGTCGGAGGTCGGGAAGAAGGCCGCCATCGCGCCCAGTCCTTCCACGCCAGGCGCCTTGATCTTCTCGATGTTGGACACGCCCACGTAGGCGATTTCGGTCGTCAGCGTGGTCGTGTCGGCGAGGATGGTGCGCTCGAAGTTGAAGATCGCGTTCAGGTTGGCCTGCATGATGTCGGCTCGGCTCGGGGTCGGCATCACCGCGCCCGAGGACGGGTTGACCACCGTGCTGACCAGCGTCGGCGCGCCGTGCTTGTACGACAGCTCACCGGCGATCGAGGCGATGCCGACGATGGTGCTGAAGGTTGCGCCGACCAGGCTGATGTTGTCGAAGTAGCGGATCCGATAGGAGCCGTTGCCGATCTGCGTGATACCGCCGAAGGCCGGCTGCAAGGCGGTCGGAATGCCGACGCCCGGCGTGAAAGCGTTGATCACCGGGATCGGCGTGCGGTCGTGGTAGTTCAGGTAATACAGACCCACTTCCGTCTCGTCGCTGACCCGGTAGCGGGTGCCGACGCCCCACTGGGGCGTGTTGCCCGGATTGATATTGTCGCCGCGCTTACCGAAGCTGCAGCCGGAGTAGCCCGCGAACAGGCTGCCGACGGCGGGAATCCGCGAGTACGGCCCCAGGCAGCTGCCGCCCGGCCCGACGGAGTCGCTGGTATTGAGGTAGGAGCCCGGCGCCGGCGCCAGTGTCGGATGGAAACCGAACTGCAGTTGGCCAAGCAGCGACCAGCGCGGACTCACCTCGATCTGTCCGGAGATCTGGTCTTCCGGCAACAGCTGGTCCTTGGTCTCGGTACCGACGATACCGGTCTTGGTTCCGTCCGCCGGCCCCTGGGCCAGGGAGATGCTCGGGAAGAACAGCGCTTCGCCCCACGACACCACATGGCGCCCCAGGCGCACGGTGGCGCGGCTCGAACCCGGCAGGTCGAAGCTGGTGTAGCCGTAGGCGTCCAGCATGCGGGTGTAGCCGCCGTGGTAGAACACCGTCGGGCGGGCAAACTCATCCACCGGGCCGGGTTGGTTGATCGGGCCCTTGTTGTCGTTGCTGTGGTGATAGACGTCGTCGTAGAAGGTGCTGGCCGACATCACGAAGCCCGTGTCGCCCTTCGACACGGTGGCATCGAACAGCAGGCTCAGGCGGTTGGCGGTCAGGCTGCCCTTGTTGAAGTTGTTCTCGCCGTCGTTGCCGCCCGCATTGGCGGCGAGGCGCTTGTCCTGCTCCTGCAGGCGGGTGGACAGCGTGTAGGTGCTATTGACCCGCCAGTCGAGCTTGTAGCCGTTGTCGAAGACGACGCTCTCTCCAGCCAGGGCCGGCGCGGCGAGGCCGACGCCGATCAGGGCTAGCGCCAGGGGGCGCAGGGTGTTGTGTTTTTTCATCTGTGTGTCTCCCCGGTGCAAGGATCAGTTGCCGGCCGAACGCAGCGCGGCCGGCGTGAATTGCTCGGGGCTCAAGTCGCCCTTGTTGAGGATCGGGCCGATGTCCCGCTCCTGGAACAGGTTGTAGGCCATGTAGCTGCCCGAGTTCAGGTCGTGATAGAAGCTCGAGCCGGCGTGCCAGGCGTTGAGGTCGAAGGCGTAGTAGTAGTTGATGTAAGCGTGCTGCCACAGCTGGCCACGGGTGTCGTAGTAATCGCCCATCACCGCATGCCAGTTGTCCTCGTCGATGAACATCACGCGCTTGCCGAAGACGTGGCGGTAACCTTCCTTCAGGTCGCCCTCCAGCACCCACACGCGGCGCAGCTCATAGCGCATGTACTCCGGGTTCTCGTGGCCGGGCTTGAGAAGGTCGGCGTACTTCACGTTCTTGCCGTGGATCTTGTAGGCGTTGGCCGGGATGTACATCTCGCGCTTGCCGAGCAGCTTCCACTCGTAGCGGTCCGGGGCGCCGTTCATCAGGCGGTCCGAGTCGATGGTGAGCTTGCCGCCCGTGCCGGCCATCGGCGTGTCGTAGCCGTACTGGGGCAGCTGGCGCACGCGGCGGGTGCCCGGGTCGTAGTTCCAGGCCAGGCGCTTGGCGCGGGCGAAGTTGACCGGCTCCGTGGAGGTGGTCATCGTGCCCTTGTCGCGCTCAGGCAGCAGCGTGCCGGTGATGGTGTAGGCCATGGTGCCTTCCATCGGCTTGCCGAGGTTGTCGGGCTGGGTCACCACGTTGTAGTTGCGGTTGATCTGGCGACCCCAGGTGATGTTGCCCTTGGAGTTCACGTCGGCGATGTCGCGGCCCAGGTTGTTCTCGGTGAAGGCCCGGTACGGGAAGTTATGGTTGGCCAGCACTTCCATTGCCGACTTCGGGATCGGGAAGGGCACCGGCCCCATCACGCCGGTGAAGCCGAGGCCGTTGTCGATCAGCTCCGCCTCGCGGGCGTTCTTTTTGGCCAGCTCGCAGATCCTGTCCGGGTAGCGGAAGTCCCGGTGGCCGGGATAGACCGGAATGCGGAAGCTGTCCGGATAGCGGGTCAGCATCGCCTTCTGGCCATCGCTGAGGCGAGAGGCGTACTGGGCCATGTTGGCGGCACTGATGGTGAACAGCGGCTTCTCGCTGGCGTAAGGGTCCACCGGATGCTGCCCCACATGCGGGGTGTACTTCACCCCCGGCGGCGTACCCAGCCACTTGCCGGAGAAGGCAGGAATGCTGCCATCCTTATTGGCGCCGGCTTCGGCACCCATACAGGTGAGTTCCTTGCCGAGCTTGACGGCCTCTGCTTCGGGAACCTTGGCGCTGACGTTCGCTGCAGCGATGGACAGGGCCAGGGTGCTCATCACGGGTAGCCATGACGGGGTTCTTTTCATTTGTGTCTCCTCCGGAGGCCTGGCGGCCTCCTGGTCTGAATGGTCAGAGGTGTGGATGTCCAGCCAGGCAACCGGGGTTGCCGCTATTCATCCGGGACCATTCTTCGGGGAAGGCGACACCGGAACATCGTCCGAGAGGACTAAGCAAACCGGACCTCCCCCGCAGAGGTCCGGTTTGGTGCTCAGGCGGGCAAATACTCCCGCTTCAGGTCGGCCTTGAGGAGCTTGCCGGCCGGGTTGCGTGGCAGGGCCAGCGAACGCACGAAGATGCGCTCCGGCACCTTGTAGGCCGCCAGATGGGCGGCCACGTGGGCACGCAGATCCTCCGCCCGTAGCGGGCTGCCCTCGTCCACCACCACCGCAGCCGCCACCGCCTCGCCGGTCTCCTCGTCGGGCATCGCAAAGACCGCCGCCTCGCGCACCGCCGGCAACTGCAGCAGGCAGGATTCGACCTCCGCTGCGGCGATCTTCTCGCCGCAGCGGTTGATCACGTCCTTGATGCGGTCCACGATGAACAGCAGCCCCTCCTCGCTCACGTAGCCCACGTCGCCGGTATGGAACCAACCATCCTGCAGCGCCGCGGCGGTGGCCTCCGGCGCGTTCCAGTAGCCTTCCATCACCGTCACGCCGCGCAGCCAGATCTCGCCGACCTGCCCTTCCGGCAGCGGGGTGCCGCCAGGATCGACAATCCGCACGTCGATAATCGGCGACACCAGCCCGGAGGACTTCGGCTGGTAGCGGAACACCGAGCCGGACACCGCTGCGCCGACGCCATTGCTCTCCGTCAGCCCGAAGCCGATGCCCGACATCTGCCCCTGGGGGCTGCGCAGCACCTCGTCGATGGCCCGCTGCGGCAGGCCTGCGCCGCCGAAGCCCAACCCGCCGAGGCTGGCCGTGATCGCCGGATCGTTGAAGCCCGGTTCGGCCAGCAACTGCATGACCATCGACGGCGCGCCGTTGAACTGGGTCACCTTCTCCCGCGCGATCAGTTCGAGGGCCGCGGCCGGGTCCCAGCGGTGGGTGAACACCAGCCGCCGGCCGTTGCGCAGCGCGTTGAGCAACTGGGCATGGAGGCCGCTGACGTGGAATAGCGGCACGGCAGTGAGCGTCGTCGGCGGCAGGCCACGGGCCATGATGGCCTGCACGGCCTCCGGCGAACTCATCGCCGACACTGCGGCGATGAAGTCGATGTTGAACAAGGCCTGGCACACCGCGCGCTGGGTGGACAGCACGCCCTTGGCCCGGCTCGTTGCGCCGGAAGTGAACAGGATCAGCGCCGCATCGTCGGGCGTTACCGTCACCTCGGGCCGTTGTGGCGCCGGCTGGGCGGCCAGCTCCCGGTAGGCGTGGGCACCCGCCGCGCCGTCGTCGGTTACGACGACTTCGAGGCTCGGCGGCAGCACCCCGGCAAGCCGTGCATGGCGTTCGGGGTCGCAGAACAGCACCCGCGGGCTCACGTCGGCCAGTGCCGCAAGCAGCTCCTCGGCCAGCCCGAAGCTGTTGAGGGGTACCGGCACCGCACCGATCAGCGCCGCCGCGGCAAAAGCCACCGCCCACTCAGGCCGGTTGCGCATGGCAATCGCCACCCGCTCGCCCTTGGCGATGCCCAGCCCGTGCAGACGCGCGGCGACGGCATCCACATCGGCAAAGAAGCGGGTAAAGCTCCAGTGCGCGTCCCGATAGACGATGAAGGGTTTGTCGCCGTGGCCGCGGCTCGCCTCGATGAGCGCCGGCAGGGTCGGGAAGGCGTTGCGGTAGCTGCGCTGCGTGTAGCCGGCCACCTCGCGCTCGACGAGTTCGAAGGGGCCGCCGGGGGCGAGCAACTGCGCCCGGCACTGCAGCGCCAGGTCCAGGGAATGAGTCATCGTGGTCTCCTCGCCGGCCGCTGTCGGGCGGGCCGGGCGTTGTTATGGTTGTCTCGCGGCCGCCAGTCTCAGGCAGCCACGCTGAATCGGTAAACCCCATCCTCATCGAGCACGCGCACCACCTGGCCGTCGTAGCGCAGCCAGGACAGGTGGGCGACGGTTTCGCCGAGGGCCATCATCTCCTCCACCGAGCTCAGGCGGCGCGGGAAAAGTCGCCCCATCACCTCGAAGGCGGTGGCAGAGTCGGCCTCCGCGAGGGCCGCCAGCACCAGCCCAAACTGGGTGTAATGATGATCGCGCAGTCCGACGACACGGGCCGGCAAGCCGGTGAACACCTTCTCATGGGACGGCAGCACCAGCGTGTCCGGCGCCAGCTTCTCGAGCCGGTCGAGGGATTCGAGCCATAACTGAAGCGGATTGCCCTCCGGCTCGATGCTCGACACCAGGACGTTCGAGGTGATGCGCGGCAGCAACTGGTCGCCGGCGATCAGGATGCGGTCGGCGGCGCAGTACAGGCAGGCGTGCTCCGGTGAATGCCCCTCGCCGACCACCACCTGCCAGCTCCGCCCGCCGATGCGCAGGGTCTGCCCGGCGCGCAGGCGCTGGAAGCTCTCCGGCTGCGGCGGCAGAAAGGGGTCGCGGCGCAGGCCGCGGATCATCGCATCGATGCGCTCCGCCGGCATGCCGGCGCGGGCATGGAACAGCCGCAGCCCGTCCGGCTCCGGCTCGGGCAGCGGCACCGCCAGCGCCCGCATCATGTAGAACTCCCCGTGGGTCATCCACAGCGGAATGTGGAAGCGCCGCGTCAGCCAGTCGGCCAGCCCGGCGTGGTCGTAGTGGAAGTGGGTGCACAGCAGGCCCTTGAACGGCAGCCCGTCCAGCCGGGTGGCGGCGATCTGCTCCCACAGGGCCCGGCTGGTTTCGGTGTTGAGGCCGGTATCGACGATGTACCAGCCATCGTCGTCGCGCAGCAGGTAGACGTTGATGTGGTCCAGCTGCATCGGCATGGGCATGCGCGCCCACAGGATGCCCGGCGCCAGTTCCACCACGGCGCCGTCGGGGGTGGGTGGGTCGAAGGGAAAAGCCAGCGGGGCGGCGGCTGCAGCCGCCGGTGTGTCGGAATCTCGGGCGAAGTCAGCCATAGGCCCTCCTTGTTGGGGTACCTGAATCTAGGCGCCATGCCTGTGCATGCAAAACGTCCAAAAGGACGATGCCCGCACTCCTTCGCGAGCCCAGCATGCCCCGCCATGGGCCAGCCTGCCCGCCCCCCCCCGAGGACTCTCCATGAACGCCGCCCCCCCGCCCAGCGTCACCTGGCGCACCCACCTGAGCCTGCTCCTGCTGGCCCTGGTCTATGTTTTCTCCTACATCGACCGCACCGTCATCGCGGTGCTCATCGAGCCGATCAAACGCGAGTTCGGCGCCTCCGACACCGCCATGGGCCTGCTCACCGGCCTCGCCTTCGGCGTGCTCTACGCGGTGATGGGCGTTCCGCTCGGCCGCTACACCGACCGGGGCGCCAACCGGCGCAACCTGGTTGCGGTGTGCTGCGGCCTGTGGAGCTGCGCGACGATGGCCTGCGGGCTGGTCGGCCAGTTCTGGCAGCTGATGCTGGCCCGCATGGGCGTTGCCGTCGGTGAGGCCGGCGGCATGGCCCCGGCCATCTCGATGGTCTCCGACCTTTACCCGAAGGAGCGCCGCTCGCTGGCCATCAGCCTGTTCATGGTCGGACCCCACGTCGGCCTGATCCTGGCGATGGCATTCGGCGGCTGGATCGCCCAGCAGTACGGCTGGCGTGCCACCTTCCTGACCTTCGGCGCTCCCGGCCTGCTCCTGGCCGGCCTGCTGTGGCTGCTGGTCCGCGAGCCCCGCCGCGGCGCCTTCGACGGCTCCAGCGCAAAGGCCGCCGCCACGCCGGACAGTGGCTCGCTGCTGACCCAGGTGCGCACGCTGCTCGCCATCCCGGCCTTCCGCTACGTGTGCCTGGGCTGCGGGCTGGCCGGCGTGGCCGGCTACGGCTACGGGATCTGGGTGCCAACCTTCCTGGTGCGCAGCCACGGCTTGCCGCTGGCCCAGGCCGGCCTGCTGTTCGGCCTGGCCAGCGGCCTCGGCGCCGCCGCTGGGGCGATCTTCGCCGGCTGGTATTGCGACCGCCTGACCCGCCGCCACGTGCGCTGGCAGATCCTGATGCCCCTCGGCGGCGTCGCCGCCAGCCTGCCGATGGGCATCGCCTTCCTGCTGTGGCCGGCGGAGGGTCAATGGGCCATCGGCGCACTGCATGTGCCCCACGCCATGCTGTTCGCCGCCGGCTTTGGCTTTTTCAACAGCTGGTGGCCGCCGCTGTCCTACGCCGCCACCAGCCACATGATGGCGTCCCACCAGCGGGCGATGGGCGCAGCCATCCTCAACCTGTTCCTGACCCTCTTCGGCGCCGGCTTCGGCCCGCTGCTGTCCGGCGCCCTCAGCGATCTGTTCACCGCCAGTCTCGGCCCGGCCGGCCTGCGCTACGCGCTGGTCGCCACGCTGCTGGTGATGCTCGCCACGCTGTTCCTGTTCTGGCGTGCCGTGCGCCCCTACGAGGCCCGCCTCGGCGCCCTTGCCACCACCGCCAGTTGAAGAAAGCGGAAAGCTCCGGCGCCCATCGTCCGAACAGGGTATGCGGCGCCGGATGCAAATCCACAGAATCTCCGGGGACACCCAAACACACCGACACAAGGAGGACACATGGCCACATCCAAGGACTACCGGCTGGGCGAATACACCTTCCCCCGCGGCTGGTTCATGATCGCCGACGCGGAAGAGCTGAACACCCACAAGCCGCTGGCGGTACGCTTCTTCGGCATGGACTTCGCGCTGTACCGCGGCCGCGCCACCGGCAAGGTGGTCCTGCTGGACGCCTACTGCCCGCACATGAAGACCCACCTGGCGGCGCCCAACAACACCTCCTACGTGGTGGTGGACGGCGGCGGCAGCAACGTGGAAGGCGACGGCATCCGCTGCCCGTACCACGCCTGGCGCTTCGACGCCAATGGCAAGTGCGACGACATCCCCTACCACACCGGCCCCATCCCGGCGTCGGCCTGCGTCAAGTCGTGGACCGTCGTCGAGAGCCTCGGCGCCATCTGGGTGTGGCACGACCCGGAAGGCGGCGAACCGGAATGGGCCCACCCGAGCCTGCCCCAGTGGGACGACCCGTCCTGGGTGCGCTGGAAGTTCGATCACCTGGGCGTGCTCAACCAGCACCCGCAGGAGGTCATCGACAACATCTGCGACTACGGCCACCTGAGCCCGATTCACGGCTCCACGGTGCAGAAGTACGAGAACGAATTCGCCGGCCACACCGCCACCCAGCGCCAGTGCGGCCCGCACCGCACCCTGGTGGGCGCCGACGGCATCAGCCCGATCCTGCACACCCTGACCACCTACCACGGCCCCGGCGTGCTGCTGTCCGAGCTGACCGGCCTCTACGAATCGGTGCTGATGATCACCCACACTCCGGTGGACGACGGCAGCGTCAAGGTCTGGCATTCCCTGCTGGTCAAGTCGCCGGGCGGCAACGACGTGGTCACCGTGGCCGACACGGTCGCCGCACGCCAGTTCCAGGAGTCCAGCCGCCTCGCCTTCGCCCAGGACTTCGAGGTATGGACCAACAAGGGGCCGTGCCTGAACGGCCTGTTCATCCCCAGCGACGGCCCCTTCATGAAGGCCCGCATCTGGTACAAACAGTTCTACAACCCGCGCGCCAAAAAGCAGGAATTCCTTGACCAGTGCGAGGGCGTCTATGTGCCCAAGGGCGCGATGCCATATAGCGAACCCGTGATGGCCTGATCTGCCGCACCGGGTTCAAACGGCCTGCCGCAGCACGCGGTGGGCCGTTTTCTTATCACGGGCCACGATTACCGAGTCCGGCCATAACGAAACACCACAACTCGTCCGCCCGGACGATGCCGGCCCGCGACACCCCATGGAACCCTAGGCGGAACGCCACTTCTCGCTCCGGACCGTGACGCCCTTCGCCTCCCCCCTCGTTGCCTCCGTCAGCCCTTCCCACCCACATCACGAAACCTGCCAATCAAGCCAGGCCGCCGACACCGACGCCCTCTTCCGTCAGGCAGCCATCGGTTTCGCCGATTTCGACGCGCTCATCGCCCTGCTGCAGGACGGTCCCTTCGAGGACCGCCCGTGGCAGGGCTGGCTGGACGCCATGCGCCTGCGCCTGGGCGCCAGCTACGTGTCCCTGCTGCTGCCGCCAGCCCTGTCCGACGGTGGCTGGTCGGCCCTCTTCGCCGGCCGCGCCGAGCCGGACCTGACCGCCCGCTACACCGGCTCGCTGCACGCGCTGGATCCGTTCGTGAACCTGCCCCGCGACCGCATCATGGCTGTCGAGGAGCTGATCGACGAACTGGACTGGCTGGCCAGCGCGGTCTACCAGTCCTACCTGGCGCCCCTCGGCGTGCGTTACCTGATCGGCGCGGACCTGGCGCTGGCGGACGGCCGCGTGTGCCGCTTCCGGGTCAGCCGCGGCGCGGGCGACGGCCGTTTCGGCACAGCCGAGCGCGCCCTGTGCTCACTGCTGCTGCCCCACCTGCGCCGCGCGGTGCGCATCCACTCCACCGTCGAGGCGCTGGAGACGGAGCGCCAGCTCCATTGCGGCACCGTCGAACGCCTCGCGGTGGGCACCCTGCTGCTCGACGGGCATGGCAAGGTCGTCGCGGCCAACCGCGTCGCGAGGGACATCCTTTCCGGTGACGACGGCCTGCAGCTGATCAACAACGAGCTGCGCCCCCACCTGCGCCGCGAACGCCAGGCTCTATCCGAACTCATCGCCCAGGCCGCAGGCGGCGAAGCCGAGCAACCAGGGCTGGTCGCCGGCCTGACCCTCAGCCGTCCCTCTGGCCGCAGCCCCTACGGCGTGCTGGTCCGCCCCCTGCGTCCGGCGGATGGCCTGATATACGGCGCCCGGCCGGTGGCCGTGCTGCACATCAGCGACCCCGAGCGCCAGGTCGGCGCCTCGCCGGCGGTGATCCGCGCGCTGTTCAACCTCACGCCGGCCGAGGCCGGCCTGGCCCTGCTGCTCGCCGACGGCATCACGCTGGAGGAGGCCGCCGTGCGCCTCGGCAGCAGCCGCCACACGGTGCGCAGCCAGTTGCGCAGCATCTTCGCCAAGACCGGCGTCACCCGCCAGACCGAGCTGGTGCGGCTGATCCTGCGCAGCGTCGCGCCGCTGGGCTGACGCCTCCGCCGATCCATCCCATTTTTCATACCCCTATCACCCGTATGGGTGATGCGGCCACGCCATACCCATCGGCACCATGGCCTGGCCGTGCCCGGCACGGTGCACACAACAAGACCGACAGACCCACCATACGAGGAAGACCCATGCCCCACCTGGACATCCGTCCGCCCCGGCACGCTGCCCGTTCCCTGCAGCCACGCCGGCTCCCGCTGCTGGTCGCCCTGGCCTGCAGCCCCGCCTGGGCCGGCCCCAGCTTCACGCTGGACGACGCCACCACCGTCGATACGTCCCTGACCCTGTCGTACACCAGCTCGATGCGCACCGCCAAGCCGGCGAGCGAATACCTAGCCGACCTCAACAACGACGACGGCAGCCGCAACTTCAAGCGCTACGGCCTCATCAACAACCGGGTGAACCTGCTCGGAGAGGTCAAGTTCAAGCACGACAACCTGGGCGGCATGCTGCGCGGCAGCGCCTTCTACGACAGCGTTTACCGGGGCAGCAACGACAACGACTCGCCCGCTACCGTCAACAAGATCGGGCCGGCGGACGAGTTCGTCCATGACACCCGCCGCCTCAGCGGCCAGAACTCCCGCCTGCTCGAAGCCTTCGTGTACGGCAACTGGCTGCTCGGCGGCGAGCACCCGCTGTCGGTCAAGCTTGGCCGCCATGCGGTGGTGTGGGGCGAGAGCATGTTCTGGCCCAACATCAGCCAGGGCCAGGTGCCGGTGGACGCCACCAAATTCAACGTGCCCGGCACCGAGGCCAAGGAAGCCTACCTGCCGGTCGGCCAGCTGTCCGCCAGCCTCGGCCTGACGGACGCCCTGACGGTTACCGGCTACTACCAATACAAGTGGGAAAAGAGCCGCCTCAACCCGGTCGGCGATTACTTCGGCAGCGACTACTTCGGCCCCGGCGCCCAGTTCTTCCGCCTGGCGGCCGGCACGGTGTCCAGCCTGCCCGACCACAGCTTCACCGTCGCCAACTTCGCTGGCGAGCTGAGCGCCCGCGACTCCGGCCAGTGGGGCCTCGGCACCCGCTACCAGCTCAGCGACACCACCGAACTGGGCCTGTTCCACTATCGCTATCACGACCGGGTCGGCGCATTGCTGTTCGATTTCACCGGCAGCACCCGCTACTCGTCGGTACCGCGCTTCGGCGGCCTGGGGGGCAGTGCGCCCTATTTCCAGCTCGCTTACTTCGAGGACATCAAGCTCACCGGCCTCAGTCTGAGCACCAAGATCGGCGACTCCGTGCAGCTCGGCGGCGACCTCAGCTACCGCGACGGCGCGCCGGTCTACCTGGACAACGGTGCCCCGACCCGCGGCCGCTACGTGCAGGGCAACGGCAACTTCGTCTACATGCTCGGCCCCAGCGCCATCGCCCACCAGACCACGCTGATGGGCGAAGTGGCCCACCAGCGCATCACCGGTGCCGACACGCTGACCATCAGCGGCGGCCTGCCGACCCAGAACGGCGACTTCAACCGCTTCGTCTATGACGGCCAAACCCGCAGCACCACCGTCGGCGGCTTCGGCGCCCTGTTCGACTACCCCAACCTGTTCAGCGGCTGGGACCTCAGCACCAAGGTGATCTGGACCCAGAACCTGGCCGGCAGCAGCTTCTCCGGCATGGGCCGTGACGAGCGGCGCCTGACCCTCGGTGCCGACTTCAAGTACCTCGGCAACCTGCAACTGGGCCTCACCTACGTGGGCTATATCGGCTCGCCGAGCCTGCGTGACGGCCGCAGCCTGTCCGACCGCGACTACCTCTCCTTCAACGCCAAGTACACCTTCTGATGCCCGATAACCAGGAAGACACCATGAGCAAGAAGATCACCGGCCTTGTCCTCGGCGCCGCCGTGGCCCTGCTGCCGGCCTCCGCCGCGCTGGCCAAGGCGGCCCCCGACGAGATCGCCCGCCTCGGCAAGGACCTCACCTGCGTCGGCGCCGAAAAGGCCGCCAACGCCGACGGCAGCATTCCTGCCTTCAGCGGCAAATGGCTCGGCGTACCGCCGGGCGTGGACTTCAAGGGCACCGGCCACCACCCGGTGGATCCCTACCCCAACGAGAAGCCGCTGTTCGTCATCACCGCCGCCAACATGGCCCAGTACGCCAACCGCCTGTCGCCGGGCCAGAAGGCGCTGTTCACCCGCTACCCGTCCACCTTCCGCATGCCGGTGTATCCGTCCCACCGGGACTTCCGCTTCCCCGACGCGGTCTGCAAGACGGCCCTCGACAACGCCGCCAGCGCCGAGCTGATCGACGGCGGCGAGGGTGTTGCCGGCACCGGCGGCGGTCCGCTGTTCCCGCTGCCCAAGTCCGGCCTCGAACTGCTGTGGAACGCCAACGCCCCCTACCGCGCGTGGACCGAGGAACTCGTCTCCGACAACGCCTACGTGCTGGCCGACGGCAAGGTGAACTGGGGCCGCGTCAAGTCGCGCAACTTCGCACCGCCCAGCGAACCCGGCAAGCGTGGCAAGACCGTCGGCCACTCGTCCTTCTACATGAACGAAACCCTGCTGCCCGAGCGCGACAAGGGCGAGGTGAACACCGGCACCGAGTACTGGAACTTCGCCAAAGAGCCGCGCCAGAGCTGGCGCTACGATCCGGGCACGCGGCGGGTGCGGCAATCACCCGGCTACGGCTACGACATGTCCTTCCCCGGCACTGGCGGCTCCATCACCGTGGACGAGGTGCGCCACTTCAACGGCTCGCCGGAACGCTTCAACTGGAAGATCGTCGGCAAGAAAGAGCTGTACATCCCCTACAACGCCTACCGCTTCCACTCCGGCAAGCTCAAGTACAGCGACATCATCCGCCCCGGCCACGTGAACCCGGAGCACATGCGCTACGAGCTGCACCGGGTGTGGGTGCTCGAAGCCGAGCTCAAGCCGGGCTTCCGCCACCTGTACGGCAAGCGCGTGATGTACCTGGACGAGGACACCTGGTTCATGGTGATGGCGGACAACTACGACACCCGCGGCGAGCTGTGGCGTACCTCCATGCTCAACTACTTCTACGCCTACGAGATGAACACTTGGCAGGCCGGCGTAGGCCTCTACCATGACCTGAATGCCGGCACCTACCTGGCCTTCAACCTCATCAACGAGCAGCCCGGTGCCTACAAGCTCAACGAGGGCAAGTTCAGCGAGCGCGACTTCGGGCCGGAAGCCGCGCGCCGCGCGGGGCTCTGAGCCCTCCAGGGCGACGGCCGCCGGGACGCTTTCGGCAGCCGTCACCATCCACGCCGGACTGACCGGGAAGGTCGCACCTCCCCCGGTCCGCCGCAAGCGCTTCGCTTTCCACCTCGCTCCTGCCGGCTCACAGCGCGCCGCACGTCCTACAATGCCGCGCTGACGATTTCCCGCCCCGCGCCGGCCAGGAGCCCGACATGACCCGCAGCACCACAACGTCTCCCGCCGATCTGCCTCCAGCTTTTCCGGCACAGATCCGCATCCCCGCCACCTACATGCGCGGCGGAACCAGCAAGGGGGTGTTCTTCCGCCTTGACGACCTGCCGGAAGCCTGCCGCATGCCGGGCCCGGCCCGCGACAGCCTGCTGCAGCGGGTGATCGGCAGCCCCGATCCCTACGGCAAGCAGATCGACGGCATGGGCGGCGCCACCTCCAGCACCAGCAAGGTGGTTATCCTGGCCAGGAGCGCCCGACCCGAGCACGACGTGGACTACCTCTTTGGCCAGGTCGCCATCGACGGCGACTTCGTGGACTGGTCCGGCAACTGCGGCAACCTGTCGGCGGCGGTCGGCCCCTTCGCGATAACGGCCGGTCTCGTGGACGTCGCCCGCATCCCGGCGGACGGCCTGTGCGCGGTGCGGATCTGGCAGGCCAACATCGGCAAGACCATCATCGCCCACGTCCCGCTGCGCAATGGACACGTGCAGGAGACCGGCGATTTCGAACTGGACGGCGTGAGCTTTCCCGCCGCCGAGATCGCGCTGGAGTTCCTCGATCCAGCCGAAGAGGGCGACGCCGAGGGGGCTGGCGGCGCCCTCTTCCCGACCGGCCAGCCGGTGGACGAGCTGGAACTGCCCGAAACGCTGATCGCCGGCGGACGGCTGCGCGCCACGCTGATCAACGCCGGCATTCCGACCATCTTCGTGAACGCCGCCGACCTCGGCTACCGGGGCACCGAACTGCAGGACGCCATCAACGGTGACGCCGCCGCGCTGGCCCGCTTCGAGGCCATCCGCGCCCACGGCGCGCTGCGTATGGGCCTGATCCGCAGTCTCGCCGAAGCGGCGACGCGGCAGCACCCCCCCAAGATCGCCTTCGTCGCCCCGCCGGCCGATTACGTCGCTTCCAGCGGCAAGGCCGTCGCGGCGGCTGACATCAATCTACTGGTGCGTGCCCTGTCGATGGGCAAACTGCACCACGCGATGATGGGTACGGCGGCGGTCGCCATCGGCACCGCCGCCGCCATCCCCGGCACCCTGGTCAATCTCGCCGCGGGCGGCGGCGAACGCAACAGCGTGCGCTTCGGCCACCCGTCCGGCACCCTGCGCGTCGGCGCCGAGGCACGCGCCACAGGCAGCGGCTGGGTGGTCACCCGCGCTGCCATGAGCCGCAGCGCCCGCATCCTGATGGAAGGCTGGGTGCGGGTGCCGGGCGATGCACTCAACCCGCCAGTTGGCTGAAGGGTACCCCCTTGTCCGTACGCGGCTCCGGCGGCAGCCCCAGCACCCGTTCGCCGACGCTGTTCTTGACGATCTCGTCGGTGCCGCCGGCGATCCTCATGCCGGCCGCGCCGAACCACAGTTGCTCCACCAGACGCCAGGCTTCGCCCTGTTCCTCAGCGGCGAGCACGCCGCGTTCCCCTTGGAGGTCGATGGCCAGGTAGCCGAAATCCTGCAACGTGCGGGCGCCGACGATCTTGGCGATGGACAGCTCCGGCCCCGGCTCGCGGCCCTTGCCGAGGGCGGTCAGGCCGCGGGCCTGCAGCAGCCACAGGCCGTGGGCGTTGAGGTAGAGATCGGCCAGGCGCTCGCGCATGCGGCCGTCGGCCAGCGCGCTGGCGCCGTTGAGGCTCGCTTCGCGCATCATGCCGGCGGCGGTCTTCCATAGGCCCGGCGGCATCACACCACCGATGGACAGGCGCTCGTTCATCAGCGCCGTCACGGTCACCTTCCAGCCGGCGCCCACCCCGCCGACCCGCTGCGCGTCGGGAACGAATACGTCGTTGAAGAACACCTCGTTGAATTCCGCCTCGCCGCTGGCCTGGCGGATCGGCCGCACCTCGACGCCCGGTGCCTGCATGTCGATGAAGAAGCTGGTCAGGCCGTCGAACTTCGGCACGTTCGGGTCGGTACGCGCCAGCACCATGCCGAACTGGGCGAACTGGGCGTAGGTGGTCCATACCTTCTGGCCGTTGAGGATCCAGCCGTCGCGCCCGTCGGTGCAGCGCTCGGCGCGGGTCCGCACCATGCCCAGGTCCGAGCCGGCGCCCGGCTCGGACAGCAGCTGGCACCACAGCTCCGTGCCGTGCAGCGCCGGGCCGACGTAGCGCGCCCGCACTTCATCGCTGGCATGCACGAAGAGAGACGGGATGACCATGCCGAGGCTCACCGCGAAGGCGTTGGGCGGCACCTCGAACTGCCCTTCCTCCTCCCGGTAGATCACTTCCTGCATCGGCGTGCCGCCGCGGCCGCCAAAGGCCGCCGGCCAGGTGATCGCGCCGTAGCCGGCCGCCGCCTTGCGGCCCTGCCATTCCCGCGACGCGGCCATCAATTGTTCGGCATTGAGACCGCGGCCGTAGACCTGGTCCGGGCGCGTCCTGCGCGTGGCGTTGGCTTCCAGCCAGGCGCGGCATTCGGCGCGGAAGGCGGCTTCGTCGGGAGAGTCCTTGAAATCCATGCGATTACTCCTTGTGATCCTGCGGCGCCGCCGCGTCGTCCAGGCGAGCTTCCAGCTCGCGCACCAGGCGCTCGTTCCAGGCGTGGCGGCTGCCCAGCGCCACGGCCAGCTGGCGGGCGCGGCGGTAATAGAGATGACAGTCCATCTCCCACGTGTAGCCCATGCCGCCGTGGGTCTGGATGTTCTCCTGGGCGGCGTAGCCGAAGGCGTCGGTGGCGGCGATGCGCGCACCGGCCGCCGCCAGCCCCAGCTCCGGCGCGTCGCAGGACAGGGCCCAGGCGCCGTAGTAGCAATGGGCGCGGGCCATCTCGTTGCGCGTGTAGATGTCGGCCAGCTTGTGCTTGATACCCTGGTAGGAGCCGATGGCCCGCCCGAAGGCCTTGCGCTCGCGGGCGTAGCCGGCGGCCATCGCCAGCGCGCTGTCGGCGCCGCCGAGCTGCTCGAAGGCCAGCAGGATCGCCGCCCGGTTGCGCAGCGTGTCGAGCAGTGCCTCTGCGTCGTCCACCGCGTCCAGCGCCTCGGCCGGCGTGGCCTCGAAAGCCAGCGCCGCAAAGCCGCGGCTCGGGTCGATGGTGGCCAGGCGGCGGCGCGCCACGCTGGCACCCAGCTCCGCGACCACCAGCAGCGGCCGGCCGTCGGGACCGTCGGCCAGCACCACCGCGAAATGGGCGGCCTCGCCATCCATCACCAGCGGCGCGCTGCCGTGCAATGCCTTGCCGTCGAAGCGGGGGCGCGCCATCGGGTTGCCATCCAGCGGCGCCGCCAGCGTGGCAATCTGCCCGTCGGCGACGCGCGGCAGCCAGCGCAGCTGCTGGGACTCGCCGGCCCCCAGCAGCAGGGCCTGCACCGCCAGATACAGCGTCGATGCCAGCGGCACCGGCGCCAGCTGGCGCCCGGCCTCTTCCGCCACCACGCACAGCTCCAGCGCCCCCAGCCCGTGCCCGCCGCAGCTTTCCGGCAGCATCAGCGTATTGACCGCCATGCCGCCCAGCCCCGCCCACACAGTGGCGCTGTGGCTGAGGCCCTGGTCCATCACGCGGCGGGCCTCGCTCAGCGGCGACTCATTGACCAGGAACTTGCGCAACTCGTCGCGCAGCAGCTGCTGGTCGTCGGAAAAATCGAAGTTCATCAGCCTGCCCTCATCCGCTCAGATAGTGAAGGTGCCGCCATTGAACGGCATTTTGCTGGACTTGCTCATTGCATCTCCTCACGTTTTGTATGGGTGTGGCGACGATGGTGCGGGAGGCGCCAATCGGGCGGCATCGTCCGTAAGGCCTAGATGGATGACCGGGTCAGCGCTCCGGGCTCCCGTTTCCTACACTGGGAACGAGGGATACCAACAAGAACGAGGCCAGGGCCAATGACGAAGGAAGCGGATGAGGTGCCGGAACTTTCCGAATCCGAGCAGGCGAAGATCCGCGCGGAGGTTCGCTACGCCCTGATCGCGGCGCGGGAGGCGCGTCCGCCGGAAGCGCCGGCAGCCCCCAGGGGCCGCCTGGCACAGGTACTCGACTTTCTCTCCAACGGTTTCGTGCTGCTGCTGGTGGGGTCGCTGATCACCTCGGTGCTGGTGCCCGACTTCCAGCGCCGTTACGACAACCGCAAGCAGCAGGTGGTGCTGATGCAGGACTGCCTCGCCCAGTTCCTGCTCTACAGCAACACCCTGTGGCAGGAGTACTACGCGGTGCTGCCGCTGACCCAGCGGGTGGAGATCGACGAAGACGTCTATCTGCAATACGTCAGCCGGATCGCCGAGATCAAGCTGCGCCGCTACGACGCCTACGCCAAGGTGGTCGCCCTGTCGGTGGTGTTCCAGGACGACGCCGCTGCCGCCGCCACGCCGACCGTCGACAAGGCCCTGAAGGACTACGCGATCCGGCTGAACATCGTCTCGGCCTCGATCGACAGATGGCTCACCGGCCTGTACTGCACGCCGACCACCCGCAGCCACAGCCCCTGCGCCCAGTTCGACCCGACTTTCGATGCCTTCGACGAACACGCGAAGATCAAGGCCCAGGCGGTGGAGATCGGCAATCGCGGCACGGACGACGTGGCGGCGATGATCGTCCGGCGGATCAACCAGCAATGAGGTGTGCAATGAAGCCAACCCGCTACGGATACGCGATTCCCCTGCTGCTGTGCGGCCTGCTCGGCGAGCCGGCCTTCGGCAACGGCATCAACCCGCCGCGGCCGAGCGGCTCCCAGACCATCGAGGCGCGCTGCACCTACCGCGACAGCGGGGAAACCACCACGCTGCAACGGGCCCGGCTGGCTGCCGACGAGGCCTCCCCAATGATCGAGCTGCGCATCGGCAACGCAGCGGCGAGCACGCTCCAGCTGGCCCAGGTGGCGGCGATCCGGATGCCGTCCGCCAAGGCGAAGCCGGACGGCTTTGCGAAAGCCACCCTCGAACTGCGCAACCCGGACTACCAGGGGCCGGGTTTCGTCCGCATTCGCGTCGATGGCAAGCCCGTGCAGCTCACCGGCTTCACCGAGGCACTGGCCCGCGCGACGATTCCGCTTCAAAGCTGCAAGGCACTTGAGCTGTCGGCGTCGACCGCGCCCCTGGAGGACGGACGCGGCGTGCCGAAGAAGTAGTCCTGTTCAGGGCCGCTCAGGCAACCTCGAACAGCCCCGCCGCGCCCATGCCGCCGCCGATGCACATCGACACCACCACGTAGCGCACGCCGCGGCGGCGGCCTTCGGCGAGCGCGTGGCCGACCATACGGGCGCCCGACATGCCGAAGGGGTGGCCGATGGAAATCGCGCCGCCATTCACGTTGAGGCGATTATTGGGGATGCCCAGCGTGTCGCGGCAGTGGATCACCTGGCAGGCGAAGGCCTCGTTGATCTCCCACAGCCCCACGTCGCCGACGCTGAGCCCGAAGCGCTCCAGCAGTTTCGGAATCGCGAAGACCGGGCCGATGCCCATCTCGTCCGGCGCGCAGCCGGCCACCGCAATGCCGCGGTAGATGCCCAGTGGCGCCAGCCCACGGCGTTCGGCTTCGGCGCGGCTCATCAACAGCGCGGCGGCGGCCCCGTCGGAGAACTGCGAGGCATTGCCGGCGGTGACGAACTCGCCCTGCTGCACCCACTTGCCGTCCTTCCACACCGGCTTCAGCGCGGCTAAGTCGTCCAGCGTGGTGGACGGCCGGTTGCATTCGTCCTTGCGGGCTACCACGTCTTCGTGGCCGAGCGGCTTGCCTTCCTTGTCGAGCAGCAGGCGGCGCGCCGCCAGCGGCACGATCTCGTCGTCGAAGAGGCCCGCTTCCTGCGCGGCTGCGGTGCGCTGCTGGCTCTGCAGCGCATAGGCGTCCTGCGCGGCGCGGCTGATGCCGTAGCGGCGGGAGACGATCTCGGCCGTCTCGATCATCGGGATGTAGGCGCTGGGCATCGCCGCGATGGCGGCTTCCGACTGGGCACGATAGCTGTTCTTGTGCTTGGTCTGGGTCAGCGACAGGGACTCGACGCCGCCGGCGATGGCAATCTTCATCTCGCCAGCCAGGATGTTCTTGGCAGCGATGCCGATGCTCATCAGGCCGGACGCGCACATGCGGTCCACCGCCATGCCCGCCACGCTCTGCGGCAGACCGCCTGTGTAGGCGCACAGGCGCCCGATGTTGTATCCCTGGGTGCCCTGCTGCACGGCGGCGCCCATGATCACGTCCTCGACGGCGGCCGGCTCGATGCCGGCCCGCTCGACGACGGCGCGTACCACATGGCCGCCGAGCACCGGCGCTTCGGTGTCATTGAAGGCGCCGCGGAAGGATTTGGTCAGCGCGGTACGCGCGGTGGAAACGATGACGGCTTCGGTCATGACGGGCATCTCTCAGGAAATCGCCTCGGCGGCGGAATGGAAGGTGTAACGGCTGATGGTGTCGATCACGCAGCCGGGGCGTGTTTCGCCCTCGATCTCGATGCTGACGCGGACGGTGGATTGCACCGCCTCGCCGACGGCCTCCACCTTGAGGATCTCGCCGCGCCCGCGGATGCGCGCCCCGACGCGGACCGGCGCCGGAAAGCGCACCCGGTCGGCGCCGACATTGACGCCCATCTTCATGTTGTCGATGTGGATCAGCTGCGGCAGGAAGAAGTTGGCGAGGGACAGGGTCAGGTAGCCGTGGGCGATGCAGCCGCCGAAGGGCCCGTCCTTGGCCCGCTCCGGGTCCACGTGGATCCACTGGTGGTCGCCCGTCGCATCGGCAAACTGGTTCACCCGCTCCTGGGTGATCTCCAGCCAGTCGGTGGTGCCAAGCTCACGGCCGGCGGCGGCCAGCAGCGCGGCGGCGCTGGAGAAAGTCGTGGTAGTGGTGGTGCTCATCGACGGCTCCGCTCAGGCGTGCTGGGCGCTGACCGACAGCACTTCGCCGGTCATGTAGGAGGCATAATCGCTGGCCAGGAAGACCATCACGTTGGCCACTTCCCACACTTCGGCAGCGCGGCCGAAGGCTTCGCGGCTGGCCAACTGGGCGAGGAGTTCCTCGCTGGAGGCCTTCTTTAGGAAGTCGTGCAGCGCGATGGACGGCGACACCGCGTTGATGCGCACGCCGTGCTCGGCGGCTTCGAGGGCTGCGCAGCGGGTCAGCGCCATCACGCCGGCCTTGGCCGCCGCGTAGTGCGCCTGCTCCTTCTGGGCGCGCCAGCCGAGCACCGAGGCGTTGTTGACGATGGCGCCGCGGCCGCGTGCTTCCATGTGCGGCAGCATCGCGCGGGTCATGCGGAAGGTGCCGGTCAGCGTGATGTCCAGCACCCGGTTCCACTCTTCGTCGCTCATCTCGGTGACGCGCTTCTGGCCGCCGAGGCCGGCGTTGTTGATCAGCACGTCCACGCCGCCCAGGCGTTCCTCGGCGGCGGCCACCAGCGCGCGAACTTCTTCCTCAACGGTCACGTTGCACAGCTGGCCATACACCTCGGTGAGGCCGCTGTCGGCCTTCAGCGTGGCGACGGCTTCTTCGAGCCGGCGCGGGTGGATGTCGGAAATCATCAGGGCGCGGCAGCCCTCCTCCACGCAGCGGCGGGCGGCGGAAAAGCCGATGCCGGCGCCGGCGGCGGCAGTGATCAGCACGGACTTGCCCTTCAGCAGGCCGTGCCCGGGCACGTATTCGGGGATCTTGCTCATGGGTGTCTCCAGTCGTTCTTGTCGTCGTCGGTCGCTCAAAGCGGCGGCCGGCGGTGTTTCCACGGTGCGGCCTGTTCCAGCTGCGCAGCCAGGGCCAGCAGGCGCGCCTCGCCGCCGAAGGGGCCGGCGAACTGCACGCCGATCGGCAGGCCGGAAGCGTTCCAGTGCAGCGGCACCGACATGGCCGGCTGGCCGCTCATGTTGAACATCGCCGTGAAGGGGGAGGCCAGCATCGCGTTCTTAACGAAATCCTCGTAGGGCTGGTCGAGGGACAGCGCGCCGAGCAGCGGCGGCGGCGCGGCGGTGACCGGCGACAGGATCAGGTCGTAGCGTGCGAAGAACTCGTCGAGGATGCGGCCGGCCTGGTCGAACGCGGCGCGGGCGCGGAACACTTGCTCGGCGCTGTAGCCCTTGGCGAGCTGCAGGCTGCGCCAGTTGATCGGCTCCATCTCGTCCTCGCGCACCGCCCGGCCGAGCAGCTTCTCGCGGGCCTGCACGCTGCTCAACATGCCGGTGGCGGTCACCACGCCCATGCCGGCGAACATCTCCTGGATCGGCAGCTGCGGCGCAGCGACCTCCACCTTGTGGCCGAGATCGGTGCACAGCCGGGCGGCCTTCTTCACTGCATCCAGGCAGTCGGCGTGCACGCCCATCCCGAAGGGATTGACGTCCATCAGCGCGATGCGTAGCCCCTTCGGCGGCTGGCGTAGCGCGGCCATCATGTCGGCCGGTGGCGGCCCGACGCGGGAGCCGGCCTCCGGCCCCTGGGTGAGTTGCAGCAGCAGTGCCGAGTCGCGCACGCTGCGGGTGATCACGTTGTTCACCGACAGGCCCATCCAGCCTTCCAGGGCCTTTGGCCCCGCCGGCACGCGGCCGCGGCTGGGCTTGAGGCCGAACACCCCGCAGTGGGACGACGGGATGCGGATCGAGCCGCCACCGTCGCTGGCGTGGGCCGCCGGCAGGATGCCCGCCGCCACCGCCGCGGCTGAACCGCCCGACGAACCACCGGCACTGTGGGCGGTGTTCCACGGGTTATGGGTCTGCCCCCACAGGCGGGATTCGGTGGTGCCGGTCTGGCCGAACTCCGGCGAGGCGAGCTTGGCGAAGATGTTGAGACCGGCCGCCTGGTAGCGCTGGACCAGCGTGGAGTCGTGGTCGGCCACGGCGTCCTTGAAGAAGGCGCAGCCGTTGGTGGTGATGGTGCCCTTCAGGGCGACGTTGAGGTCCTTCAGCGCGAAGGGCACGCCGGCCAGTGGCGCCTTGGCCGCCCGCGCCTGCCGCTCGGCACGCCCGGCGCGGCCCAGGGCGACTGCACTTTCGCGGGCCAGCTCGTAGTGGCGCAGCACCACCGCGTTGAGCGCGCTGCGCGCCTCGGCGCGGGCGATGGCGGCGTCCACCACCTCCAGCGGCGTCAGCCGGCCGTCTCGGATGTGGGCCGCCAGGTCGTGGGCGTCGAAGCCCTCGTATTCGGGCAGTGGCAGCGCTTGGGTTGCCACCTGAGTCGTCGCCTGCGCGCGGCCGATCAGCGCAGCGGCACCGAGGGCCAGGCCGCCCTGCACGAAGCGGCGCCGGCCGGGCTTGTCAGGCGTGTTTTCCATGTCAGCTCCCCCACACCTTCTGGGCCGGCACGGCCTGGCCCATCAGCTCGTCTACCACCGCGCCGATTTCGGCGGGCAGCCAGCGGGCGCCCTTGTCCCGCTGCGGGCCGTTACGCCAGCCGTCGCAGACGGAGATGCGCCCGCCCTGGCTTTCGAAGACCTGCCCGCTCACATGAGCAGACAGGGCGCTGCCCAGCCACACGACCAGCGGCGCAACGTTCTCCGCCGCCCAGGCGTCGAAGCCGCTCTCCGGCGCCTTCACCACGTCCGGCATCGCACTCTCGGTCATCGCCGTGCGGGCCGCCGGCGCCAGCGCGTTGGCGGTGACGCCGTAGCGCGCCAGCTCCGCCGCCTGCACCAGGGTCAGCGCGGCGATGCCGCCCTTCGCCGCCGAGTAGTTGGACTGTCCCACCGAGCCCTGCAGGCCGGCACCGGAGCTGGTGTTGATGATCCGTGCATCGACCTTGTTACCGGCCTTGGCCTGGTCGCGCCAGCGCCGGCCGAGGATGTTGGCAAGGCAGAAGTGGCCCTTTAGATGCACCCGCATCACCTCGTCCCAGTCCTCTTCGCTGAGGCTGATGAACATGCGGTCGCGCAGGATGCCGGCGTTGTTCACCACCACATGCACCTCGCCAAAAGCCGCCAGCGCCGCATCCACGATGCGCTGGGCCGACTCACTACGGGTGATGTCGTCCGCGTTCGCGATGGCCTTGCCGCCGCCGGTGACGATCTGGTCCACCACCGCCTCGGCAGCTGCCAGGCGGATGTCGTTCACCACCACGTTGGCCCCCTCGGCCGCGAAGGCCAGCGCGTAGGCCCGCCCCAGGCCGCCACCGGCGCCGGTGATGATGACAGTACGTCCCTCACAAATACCCATTTGCTGTCTCCAGAATATTCTTCTCTATGGTCCGCGGTAGTGCAGGCGGCGATGCGCCGCTGCCTCACAAGCGTTCGATGATCGTTACGTTGGCCTGCCCGCCGCCTTCGCACATGGTCTGCAGGCCGAAGCGGCCGCCCGTGCGTTCCAGCTCGTGCAGCAGCCCGGTCATCAGGCGCGCGCCGGTGGCGCCGAGCGGATGGCCGAGGGCGATGGCGCCGCCGTTGGGGTTGGTGCGGGCCGGGTCGTAGCCGGTCTCCTTGAGCCACGCCATGACCACCGAGGCGAAGGCCTCGTTGATCTCCACGCAGTCGATGTCGGACAGGCTCATGCCGGTCTTGCGCAGGGCCGCCCGGGTGGCCGGAATCGGTGCGGTGAGGTGCCAGATCGGGTCGTCGCCGAGCACGCTGAGGTGATGGATGCGCGCCCGCGGCGTGAGGCCGTAGCGCTTCAGCGCGGCTTCCGACACCACCAGCAGGGCTGCCGACGCATCGCAGGTCTGGCTCGACACGGCGGCGGTGATGCCCGGGAACTCCGGCCCTACCGGCTCCAGCTCGGCCATCTTCTGCAACGTGGTCTGGCGCGGCGTCTCGTCGCGGAGCACGCCTTCCAGCGGCACGATCTCCCGCTCGAAGCGGCCGGCCTCGATGGCGGCCAGCGCCCGGCGATGGCTCTCCAGCGCGTAGGCCTCCATGTCGGCGCGGCTGATTTGCCAGTGGTCGGCGATGCGCTGCGCGGCGTAGAACTGGTTCACCGGCTGGCCGCCGAAGCGCGCCTGCCAGCCCTTGCTGCCCGAGAACGGGTCGGGAAAGCCCAGCGGCTGGCCGGCCAGCATCGCCGACGAGATGGGGATCTGGGTCATCGTCTGCACGCCGCCGACCGCCACCACGTCCTGGGTGCCGCTCATGACCGCCTGGGCGGCGAAATGGATGGCCTGCTGGCTCGATCCGCACTGGCGGTCCACCGTCGTGCCGGGGACGTTGAGCGGCAGGCCGGCGGCCAGCCAGGCGGTGCGGGCGATGTCGCCGGCCTGGGAGCCGATGGTGTCCACGCAGCCGAAGATCACGTCGTCGTAGTCCTCGGCGGGAATGGCGTTGCGCTCCACCAGCGCCTTCAGCACGTGGGCGCCGAGGTCGATGGCGTGGAGGTGGGACAGGCCGCCCTTGCGCTTGCCGGTGGGGCTGCGCAGGGCGTCCACGATGTAGGCCTGGGCCATGCTTACTCCTTGAAGGTGTGGCCGGGGCCGAGTTCGGCGCCGTCGGCGAGGACGGCGTCGGCCACGCGGGATTTGTGGAAACCGCGGTCGCCCCAGGCCGCATCGAGGGCCCAGGTCCGCTTCATGAACATCTGCAGATCCACCTCCCAGGTGTAGCCCATGGCGCCGTGCACCTGGATGCCGTGGCGCGCTGCCAGCCAGGCGGCCTCGCCGCAGGCCAGCTTGGCGTGGGAGGCATGGACGTCCGCGTCGGCCCGGCCGTGGGCCAGCGCGTGGGCGGCCCGGTACAGCACCGGCTTGGCGAACTCGATGCGGGTGGCCACGTCGGCCAAGTGGTGCTTGACGGCCTGGAAGCCGCCGATGGGCTTGCCGAACTGTTTGCGCTGGGCGGCGTAGTCCACCGACAGGTCGAGCATGCGCTGGGCCAGGCCGAGCAGCTGGCCGGCCACCGCCAGCACGCCGCGGTTGAGGGTGTCCGCCCACAGGCGGCGCCCGGCCTCGCCGCTCGCGGCGATGGTGGCCGAGCTGGGCTCCCACATCACGCGGCTGAGGCGGCGGGACAGGTCGATGCTCGGGTTGGCGATCACATCCACTAGCGCCCGTGGCACCAGATGCACCTCGTCGCCGTGGGGCAGCAGCAGCAGGTCGGCGGACTGGGCATCGGCCACCAGCGGATTGACGGCATGCCCCACCGCCACGCGGGCGCTGCCGTCGGCGATGCGCGCCAGCCAGTCCTCGCGCCCGGCGCAGCCGGCCGGCAGGCTGGCGATGAGGCCGGCTGCTACGTAGGCGGCGTCGGCGAGGGAGTCGGGGATCGCGTAGTAGCCCAGCTCCTGGCTCATCAACGCCCAGGCCACGTCGTCCATGCCGAGCCCGCCGCAGTCCTCGGGCACCGACAGGGCGGTGAGCCCCTGGGCGGCGAGCTTGCTGCGCAGGGCCGGTGAGCGGCCGGGGTCGGTCTCCCAGATCTCGCGGAGCATTTCGGGGGCCGCTTCGGTCATCAGGAAGCGGCTCACCGCCTCCCGGAAGCTGAGTTGGTCGTCGGTAAAGGTGAAGTCCATGGCCGGCCTCAGGATTTGGGCAAGCCGAGCATCCGCTCGGCGATGATGTTGCGCTGGATCTCGTTGGTGCCGGCGTAGATCGGCCCGGCCTGGGCGAACAGGAAGCCGTCCAGCCAGCCGGCGGCATCGCTGCCGGCGTCCGGTGCGTCGGCCAGCAGCTCGCCGCGGGCACCGAGGATGCGCATCGCGGCCTCGTGCATCTTCAGGTCCAGCTCGGACCACACGATCTTGTTGGTGCTGGCCTCGGCGCCGATCCGCGCGCCCTTCGCCAGCCGGCCGACCGTGTGGTAGGCCGACAGCGCGTAGGCTTCGGCACCCATCCAGGCTTCGCAGACCGCTTCGCGCAGGCCGGGGTCGCGGTCGGCGCTGGCCCGGTTGGCCTTGTAGAGCGCCACCAGCTTCCGCGCGGTGGCCTGGAAACGGGCCGGGGAGCGCAGCAGCAGGCCGCGCTCGAAGCCGGCGGTGGCCATCGCCACGTGCCAGCCCTGCCCTTCGTCGCCGATGCGGTTGTCCACCGGCACCTTCACGTCGTCGAGGAAGATCTCGGCGAAGGCCTGCTTGCCGTTGAGGGCCAGGATCGGGCGGATCGTTACGCCCGGCGCGTTTAGGGGCACCAGCAGATAAGACAGGCCGTGGTGGCGCGTCGAACCCGGCTCGGAGCGGAACAGGCCGAACAGCCAGTCGGCGAAAATGGCGCGGGTGGACCAGGTCTTCTGGCCGTTGAGCACGTAGTGGCTGCCGTCGTCCGACAGGATCGCGCGGCTGGTGATGGCCGCCATGTCGGAGCCGGCGTTGGGCTCGGACCAGCCCTGCGCCCACATATCGTCGCTGGCCGCCATGCGCGGCAGGAAGCGGCGTTTCTGCGCCTCGGTGCCGAACTCCATCAGGGTCGGGCCGAGCAGCAGCTGGCCGTTCTGGTTGACGCGCATCGGGGCACCGGCGCCGTAGTACTCCTCCTCGAAGATCAGCCACTCGATGAGGTCGCAACCGCGGCCGCCCAGTTCTTCCGGCCACATGACCATCGACAGGCGGCTCTCGAAAAGGCGGCGTTCCCAGTCGCGGTGCTGCTCGAAGCCCTCGCGGGTGTCGTAGCTGGCCAGCGGATGGCGCGGCAGGTTGCGCGCCAGCCAGTCCCGCACCTCGGCGCGGAAGGCTTTCTGCTTGGGGGTGTAGGCAAGATCCATGGCGTCCTCAGAACTTGGCGTCGCGCTTTTCGACGAAGGCGCGGCGGGTTTCGGCGGAATCGGGGCTGGTGTAGGCCTGCAGCGTGAAGCCCTGCTCCCAGCGGTACTTGTCTTCCAGGTTGCCGTCCTCGATGCCGTTCAGCGCCTCCTTGGCGATGCGGATCATGGCCGGGCTCTTGGCGGCGATCTTGCGGGCGATCTCCATCGCGGCCTCGCGCAGCTCGGCCTTCGTCACGACGCGCTCGATGAAGCCGTAGCGCTCGGCCTCGCGCGCGCCGATCTTCTCGCCGGTGAAGAACAGGTAGCGCACCTTCTGCACCGGGAACAGGCGCTGCAGGTGGGCGCCGCCACCCATCGCGCCGCGATCGACCTCGGGCAGCGCGAAGGTGGCGCAGTCGGAGGCGACCACGATGTCGGCCGCGCCGGTGATGCCGATGCCGCCGCCGAGCACGAAGCCGTGCACCGCGACGATGACCGGCACCGGGTTGCGGTGCACCGCCTTGAAGGTGGCGTAGTTGCCGGCATTCACCGCCACGATGCGCTCCGGGTAGGCGTCCAGTTCCTTGATGTCCACGCCCGCGCAGAAGCCGCGCCCCTCGGCGCGGACCACAATGACGCGCACCTGCGGGTCGTCACCCAGTTCTTCCAGGCGACGGGCCAGAGCCAGCCACTCCTCGCTGTCGAGGGCGTTAACCGGCGGTTTGTCGATGATCAGCTCGGCGATGCCGGCGTCGATGAGGGTACGAAAGGCCTGCGTCACGGGGCAGTCTCCAGGGGAAGAGGATTGGGGGAAGAGGCGGCAGGCACGACGTCCGGCCAGCGCACGAAGGGTTTGTCCGGCCCGCCGTCCGGCGCAACGCACTCGGCACGCGAGAGCAGCGCAGCGAGGCAGGCTTCGGCCTCGCCGGCAATGCCTTCGATGACCTGCCGGCAGCTCTGCAACTCGCCGATGGCCGCAGCCACCTGGCCGCTGGGCAGGATGCCCTCGTCGGGGAAGCCCTCGACCATCGAGCGCTGCAGCAGCACCGGCTGGTTGGCCGACATCACGGTCTGCGAGACCGTGGACGGGTCTTCCTTGATGGCCCGGCGCAGCACGCCGAGCATGTGGCCGGCGCTCATGCCGGTCTGGCGCTTCCAGTGCCAGGCGCTCTTCAGCGCGATGGCAAGACGGCCGAAGGGGCTGGCGGCTTCCAGCCGGCGGATGAAGGGGTTGTCGATCATGCGGTGGCGCATACCGTCCACCGCCAGGGTCACGCGGATCTTCTGCGGGTCGTCCACCGCCACGTAGCGCTGCAGCGTGGCCGGCGGCGTGGGCGAATCGGTGGTCATCATGAAGCGGGTGCCCATCGCGATGCCGGCCGCACCGGCGGCCAGCGCGGCGGCCAGCCCGCGCCCGGTGGAGTAGCCGCCGGCGGCGATCACCGGCACCTTCACCGCGTCGAGCACCTGGGGCAGCAGGATGGTGGTGGGCACGCCGCCAGTGTGGCCGCCGCCCTCCCCGCCCTGGATGGTGAGCATGTCGGCGCCCAGCTCGACGGCCTTTACCGCATGCTTCAGCGCGCCGACGGTCGGGATGCACAGCACGCCGGCGGCCTTGAAGCGGGCGATGGTCTTCTTGTCCGGCCCGCGACCGTAGCTGACGGCCTTCAGGCGGTACTGGATGGCCAGGTCCACGCACTGGGCGGCGTTGTCCTGAAACATGTGGAAGTTGAGGCCGAAGTTGCTGCCGCCGGTGGCGGCGATCACCTTCTGGATCTCGCCTTCCAGCCGCTCGGCGGCGATGGTCGCACCGGCCAGGAAGCCGAAGCCGCCGGCGCGGGTGGTGGCGATGACCAGATTGGCGTCGGCCACCCAGCCCATCGCGGTCTGCACGATCGGGTAGCGGCAGCCGAGCTTCTCGGTCAGCGGTGTGCGCAGCAGCGCGGAGGTGTCGCGGCTCATGCCTGCTCTCCCGCGGCGGCGCGCTTGTTGGCCTCGGCCATCGCGCGCCCGTCGAAGCCGCCCAGACGGTCGCCGGACAGCAGTTCGTTGTGGGCGTGAGCAAAGTGGTGCCAGGCGAAGGCGGCGTCCATCGCGCTGCGCTTGCCCTGCAGGTCCTCCACATGGTTGATGGCCTGCTTGGTGAGGGCCAGCCCCATGCGCGGCTGGCTGGCGATGCGCGCCGCCAGCGCGTAGGTGGCGCTCTCCAGCGCGTCCCGCGCCACAACGCGGTTCACCATGCCGAGCTGTAAGGCCCGCTCGGCACCCATGCGCTCGCCGGTGAACAAAAACTCCTTGGCGATGCGCGGATTCAGCTCGTACGGGTGAGCAAAATACTCGACGCCGGGAATACCCATGCGCACCACCGGGTCCTGGAAGAAGGCGTCATCGCTGGCCACGATCAGGTCGCACACCCAGGCCAGCATGAGGCCACCAGCGACGCAGGCGCCGTGCACCATGGCGATGGTCGGCTTGGGCAGATCACGCCAGCGCCGGCACATGCCCAGGTACACCTCCTGCTCGCGGGCGTACAGGAACTCGCCGCCGGGCTTGTTGGTGTGGTCCCACCACAGCTGGGTCCGCTCGAAGGGCTTGTTGATGTCGCGCCCCGGCGTGCCGATGTCGTGCCCGGCGGAGAAATGCCGGCCTTCGCCGCGCAGTACGATCACCTTCACCGCGTCGTCGTCCACCGCGCGGCGGAAGGCCGCGTCGAGGGCGTAGGTCATCTGGGAGTTCTGCGCGTTGTTGAAGCTCGGCCGGTTCATCGTCACGCTGGCGATGCCGTCGGCCACGGTGTATGTCACCGGTTCGTCGGTTTCGTACACCGCGCCGTCGGGCCGGCTGACGAAGTGCGGATCGCTGATCGGGGCGGTCATGGTGGGCTCCCTGGTCGGTCAGGCGGCACGGATGCCGGGCGGGTTGCCCTTGAGCTGCGCGGCGCGCAGGTCGTGGGGATCGAGGCGGCGGATGATGTCCAGCTGGGCCGCGGTGGGATGGGGCGTCTCGCCCATGTCCTCGGCCTTCAGCAGCGGGAAGCCGGTTTTCTCCTGCACCTCCTCGAAGCTCACGCCGGGATGCAGCGAGCGCACACGGGCCGCGCGGCCGGGGCCCCCGAAGTCCATCACGCACAGGTCGGTGAGGACGATGCGCACCTCCATCAGGTCGCGGCGCACGCCGTCATCCCAGCGCTCGGGTTTGAAGCCAACGCCGGACACCATGTCCACCTCACCGGCCACGAAGACGCGCGGGCTGTGGCTGGGCACGAAGAAGGAGTTGATGTGGTTGATGCTGTTGCCCGGCAGGCCGCGCACGCCAAGGATGGCCGACTTCGGCTTGCGGTAGTCGCCGATCACCGACAGGTTGGTCTGCGCCCAGCGGTCGATCTGGGTCGGGCCGATCATCGCGTGGCGGCGGCCGCCCCACACGCACTCGAAGACCCGCTCGAAGGACATGTAGCCGGCGTAGCGCGGCACGTAGTCGCCACGCGGACCAACGGGGATCGGCTCCTCGACGAGGAAGGCCTCGCTGTCGGTCATCAGCAGCTCGGGGCTGTGGGTCAGCTTGGCCAGGCTGGCGCCCAGGCGCGGGATGATGCCGAGGCCGGAGGCCAGCACCTCGCCGTTGCCGCGCCAGGCTTCCGAGGCCGCGACGATCATCAGCTCGGCCAGGGTGAAATCGGGTTTGTCGCTCATTGCCATGTTTCCTCAGCCTCTCGTCAGAACACCGGCAGGGGCAGGCTGCCCATGCGGGCGGTGCCGCCGTTGCGGTCCTGGTAGGCGGCTTCGCCGGGCAGCACGAATTCGTCCATGTAGGCCTGCCAGCCGCCGTCCTCAGCGGCGCTCGCCGCGTAGCGCTTGAAGTGGGTCATGTCCCAGCCGTAGTCGGACGGGCAGGACGTGGGATGGGCGCCGCAGGGCGCCTCTACCACGCCGCTCACCAGGTAGCGCTCGAAGGTGTTGAAGCGCGCCTGCTGGGCGTCCAGCTCCAGCCGCGGCTCGATCCGCTCGGCGGACACGAAGCAGCGCTCGGCGGCGCGGGCGAACAGGTGGTCGAAATAAGGATCGGGGCCGGTAACTAGGGTGTTGCCGAGGCGGTCGGCGACATTCACGTGCAGCAGCGCCACGTCCAGCTTGAGTGCCGGCATGGCCAGTAGCACCTCGCCGTCGGCGTACGGGGAGCGCACCGTCTGCAGCTCGGGGTTGAGCTTGACGATGTCGGTGGCCAGGCCACAGCGGGTCGGCAGGAAAGGTAGGCGCATGCCGGCGGCGCGCAGGCCCCACTGGAACATGCCCTCGTCGAGTTCCATCAGCTCCAGCGCCCCGCTCTCCCGAACCTTGCGATACCAGGGCTCGAGCGGGATCGCATCGAGGGTGGCGAAGCCGAAGACGAGCTTCTTCACCTTGCCGGCCGCACACAGCATGCCGACCTCCGGGCCGCCGTAGGCCACCACGGTGAGGTCCTTCAGGTCCGAGCGCAGGATCTCGCGGACCAGGGCCATCGGCTTGCGCCGCGGACCCCAGCCGCCGAAACCGATGGTCATGCCGTCGCGGAGCTGGGCGACGACTTCCGCCGCCGTCATCTGCTTGTTCATGGATGGCTGTCTCCGGCGGATCAGGCGGCCTTCTGGCCGGCGCTGAAGTCGTGGCCCCACAGGCTCACGCGGGTGAATTCGAAGGTACTGTGATGCTCCCAGTCCACCTGCAGGCCGCCGTAGCCGTACTCCAGGTCGAAGCCCGACGGCGTCTTCATGTAGAAGGAGGTCATGCGGTCGTTGAGGTGCTGGCCGAGGGTTGCCGACAGGGGCACCTTGTGGGCCACCATGCGGTCGTGGGCGCGGCCGACTTCGGTCATCGAATCGACCTCCACCATCACGTGCACGCAACCGCTGGGCACCGGGTACTCGGCGATGGCCAGGCTGTGGTGGCGCGCGTTGCCACAGTGCAGGAAGTGGATGCGGATCGCCGGGCCGTTGGGGTCGGGACGGAAGTTGAAGATGTCCGACAGCCCGAAGCCGAGCACGTCGCGGAAGAAGGCCACCGACGCGTCGAAGTTGGGCGACGGCAACACCGTGTGGCCGAGGCCCATCGCGCCGGTCAGGAAGCGCGGCACCCCCTGCGGCGACACGAAGGGCTGGCAGTCGGAGCGATGGCCCCAGCCGAGCTCGTGGCGGTTGCCGGACGGGTCGGTGACGAGCGCGATGGCCTGCATGCCGCGCTGGGCGCACAGGGCTTGCGGGGCCAGCTCGTAGCCGACGCCGGCCTTTTCCAGCGTAGCGAGTGCATCCTTGAAGGCGCCCTCGCCCGCCAGCTCCCAGCCGGAAGCGACGTAGCGGCGCTGCTCGCCCTGCACCACCAGCATGCGGAAGGGCCGCTCGTCCATCTTCACGTAAAGGCCGCCGCCGGGCGCGCTCGAAGTCATCATGCCGAGCACGTCTTCGGCGTAGCGCTGCCACTCGGTGAGGTCGGGGGTCTCGGCAACGAAATAGCCCAAACCGCGAATGTCGATCATGTCTGCTCCCCTTTGAAGAGTCCTGATGTGTCGGGAGCATTGTGCGAACAGCGAGGCCGGCGCTCATCGTCCGTTGAGACTAAGCATTGATCGGTATGGGGCATACCGTACCGCCTGGACTTTGCGGTCAAATTTGACCAAAATGACTGCCAAATGGCGCTTATGCCACAGGAGCCACCGATGACGACCGCCAGCCTGAATGTCTCTTCCGTTTCAGCCGTAACGCTGCTCGGTGGCGAAGGCGTGCTGCACGCCCGGCCCCGGGTCATCATGGACTGGATCCCCCTGGTGCGCCGGGGTCTGCCGTCGGCCTGTGTGGACGCGGTGGTGCGCATCACGCGCATCACGCAGAGCGATCTGGCCCATGCCCTGGCCATCCCCGAACGCACGCTGGCCAGGCGCAAACGCGAAGGCGCCCTGTCCCCCGAAGAGTCGGCCAAGCTCGTGCGCTTTGCCCGCGTGGTCGAACGCGCCGAGGTCGTCTTCGAGGATGCCGATGGCGCGCTGGACTGGCTCCAGAGCCCCAATGCGTCGCTGGGCGGCGTCACCCCACTGTCACTGCTGGACACCGACATCGGCGCCGACAGCGTCATGGACACCCTCGGACGCATCGAGCACGGAGTGTTTGCTTGACCCGGACTGTCTGGCGCATCACCACCGCCCGCTTTGCGCAGACCGCATTCAGCGGTGAAGGCGCCCGGCTTTACGGCGGACGCTGGAATCCGAAAGGCTGGGAGGTGGTCTACACCGCCGAATCCCAATCCCTGGCCTTGCTCGAGCTGATGGTGCAGGACGGCCCGCTGCGCGCCCATTACGTGCTGATCCCCGCCCACCTGCCTGCGGACCTGCCCGAAACCCGCATCGACGTCGCGCAGTTGCCGGACGACTGGCGCACCATCGGCGCCCGCGACGTCCTGCAGGCCCTGGGGCAGGCGTGGCTGCAGAACATGCAAACCGCGGTTCTGAGCGTTCCCAGCGCGGTGCTTCCGGCCGAGCGGAACTACCTGCTCAACCCCCGCCATCGGGATTTCGGCCTTATCACGGTGGGCGAACCCCAGTCACTGCAGACCGATACCCGCCTGCTGCGCAATCTTGGCCGGCAGGCGTGAGCCTCCCTCGCCCCCCCAAAAAAAAGCCAACCCGCGAGGGTTGGCTAACCAAGTGGAGACAAGGAGGGGTAAAACTGACCGGGGCAACGCGCCCCGGCGGGACGATCACATGTAGAGGATCACGAGGTCGTTGATCACCGACGGACGCTCGGCGCCGACCACGTGGATGTTCACTTCCAGCGTCAGCTGGGTGCCGCTACGCACCTTTTCCACCCGTTTTACCCGGGCTCGCGCGTGGATGCGCGCGCCGGCCGGGACCGGTGACGGGAAACGCAGGCGATCTGAGCCGTAGTTCACCATGTTGGTGAAGCCGGTGACCTCGAAGCCGAGGGGGATCTTCAGCCTCGACTGCAGCACCTGGACCAGCGCCCCGTGGGCGATGGTGCCGCCGAAGGGCCCCTGCTTGCGGGCCTTCTCGGGGTCGGTGTGGATCCAGTAGTCGTCGCCGGACAGCCGGGCGAATTCGTCGATCAGCGCCTGGTCCACGACGATCTGGTTGCTCCACGGCGTAAATTCATCGCTGACCAGGGCCTGCAGCGCCGCTTCGTCGCCGACAGGGATCTGGCGCATCGGCACGGCCGCTTCCTCCGGCACGGCGGCGGCTTCCGGCTCGTCGAAGCTGCGCGGCGCCACGGTCTTGTCGAGGCCGGTGAAGCGCAGCAGCGTCGTGCCGTCGGGCTTCACCTTGTCGAACACCGGCTTAACGCGCATGCCGACGGCGATCTCGTCCTCGGCCAAGCCGACCAGCGTGGTGTTGATGCGCACGCCCTCGTCCAACTCGACCACCGCCATCTTCTGCGGCATCTCGTCGGCGAAATCCGGCAGCGTCGGAATGCGTGTCAGCGTGTAGGTGTACAGCGTGCCGGTACCGGCCACCTCGCGCCACTCCACGTCGTGGGACCAACACTTGTCGCAGTGCCGGCGCGGAAAGAAAATCCAGTGGCCGCAGCTGTTGCAGCGCTGCAGGCTGAGCCGGCCGGCCTTCAGGCCGTCCCAGAAAGGTGCCGAGATCTCGGTCGGCACGGGCATCGGTTTGTTCGTGGACATGCTCGTCATGCTCCCTGGAGAATCAATGCGCCCTGCTCGCTCATCACGCCGCCGGTGCCGGACACGAAGACCGTGTCGCAGCGCTTCAGCTGGCGGTCGCCGGCCTTGCCGGCAATCTGCGTGAAGGCCTCGATGACCTGCGACATGCCGCCCGCCGAGCCGGCCTGGCCAAAGCTGAGCTGGCCGCCGTGGGTGTTCATCGGGAAGTTGCCGCGCCAGGTCAGGTCGTGTTCGCGCACCCAGCGCATGCCCTCGCCCTTCGGTGCGAAGCCCGCGTCTTCGAGGGTCAACAGCACGGTGATGGTGTAGCAGTCGTAGATCTGCGCCGCGTCCATGTCGGCCGGCTTCAGGCCGGCCATCGCGAAGGCGCGCGCCGACGCGGGCCCGATGGGCGTGCGGGTCATGTCCGCCGCGTAGGTCGGCGACTTGAAGGCCAGATGCTCGCCAAAGCCGGTGATACGGGCGCCGCGGTTACGCGCCTTGGCCGCCACTTCCGGCGAGGCGACGATCACCGCGGCACCGCCGGCCACCGGCATGACGATCTCCAGCACGTGCAGCGGATCGGCGACCATCTTGCTCGCCAGCACTTCGTCGGCGGTCAGCGGCTTGCCGAAGAAGATTGCATCCGGATTGGTCAGCGCGTTGGTACGCTGGTCCACCGCGATCTTGGCCATCGCCAGCGGGTCGTAGCCGTACTGGGCCGCGTAGCGCTGGGCGATCATCGCGTAGCCGGTGTTCTGGCCCATGTGCCCGTAAGGCAGGTCGAACTCCGCCTCCGGTGCGCCAAAGGCCGTGCTGTGGCCACCGAAGCGCATCGCGCGGGCCATCCACGACGGATCTTCGTCAGGGCCAAAGGGCGCCATGCGCGCCGGCAGCACACACAGCACCGCCTGGCACAGGCCCAGCTCGATGGCGGCAGCGGCCCGCCACACCATGCCCACCGAGGTACAGCCGCCCAGGTCCACGACCTCGGCGAAATTGACGCTCAGCCCCAGGTATTCGGCGGCCATCGCCGGCACGAACACCGAGGCCTCGTGAAACTGCGGACCGTTGATCACCAGCCCGTCGATGTCCGTGGCCTTGAGGCCGGCATCCGCCAGCGCGCGGGCGGCCAGGTCGGCCACCTGCTCCAGGTGGAACATGCGCGGGGCCGTCGTGTATTTCTCCGGCCTGTACTGGGCCGCGCCCACGATTGCAGCGTTTCCTTTCAGTCCCATGTGTTCTCTCGGCTCCGATGATTGGGCGCGCCACGCGGCGGCCATGGGCGCAAGATGCCACACGGCCCCGGCGCGGCAATCGTTCAAATCGACTAGGCCGGCCGGGCACTGAAAGCCCGGCGACGGGGCTAGATCAGGCGCAGCCCCGCCGGCAAGGCCTCGCCGAAGCTGAGGCGGCTTTCGGCTTCGTCCAAGCGGACGACTTCCCGCAGCATCGTGATCCAGCCCTGGGGCGCACGGATCGCCGTGAGGCGGCGGATCACCTCTTCGCGCAGCGCATCGGGCAGATCCCGACTGCGGTCGCCGGTCAGGCGGGCGATCTGCGCGGCCGCAAAGCCAGCCGCCGGCAATACCTTCCAGTCGAGGGCCAACACGGCCGCCAGCCACTCGGCGCCGATCTCGGCGGGCACCACCTGGTGCGCGCTGCCGTACAGCGACGCGCGCGCGCCGACGCGGCCGAGCGCCCAGCACGCCAGCGCCCTCTCGGCCGGACGCTGCAAGCGCTCGACCAGCCACTTGCCAACCTCGATGCGGTGCATCACCGGCACCCCCTCAAGCACCGCCGCCAAGCGCAGCATGTCATCGTAGCTGGCCTGCAGCGGCGCACGGGCCCGCCCCTCGGCGGCGGGCTCCAGATGACCGGCCAGCACCTCCAGCACCTGCAATTGCGCGGCTTCAGGCAGGCCTCCCGCCACACGGCGCCACAAGGTCCACCAGGCGCTCCAGTTGCGGCCCTCGTTGGCGTATTGGATGCCTTCGCCAAACAGCGCCCACAGCCGCTCGATACGCCACTCGTCGAGGGCCGCGCCGAGCCCCGGGCGCAGGCAGTAGCCAGCCAGGTTCAGCCACACCCGCTCGTGCTCCGCAGAACGGCGCCGGCGCCGGGCCCGCTCGAGGAGAGCGTCGAAGAGGGGGCGCAGCAGCGCCGTGTCCCATTCATCCCGAGGGCCGAGCAGGCGCTCCAGACGGGTACGCAGCTGGCGCCCCCCTCGCGGGTCTGCGTCCTTGCCCTGGCTGCCGAAGACCGTGTCGATGAGCGCGATGGCCTCGGCGAGACCGGGAGCAGCCGGCGGCGGGACTTCGGCGGCCTCGCCGCGCAACGCAAAGTCCAGCTTCCAGCGTGGAGGGTTCTCGCCCGTGCCGACGCAGTTCATCTCCAGCGTGCCGACTTCAGTCATCGTGGCACTCAGGCTCACGACCACGCTGCTGCGGCCGCCATGCGACGCAGGCAGCAATGCGGCGACAGGCGGCAGGTGAATGAAATCCGCCTGGTCTGGATCAACCAGATCGCCGGCTTGCCAGGGACTGTCGCCACTGGTCGACACAAGGTGGAAACGCACCGGCCGGCCCAGTTGCAGCGCAAAGCGGCGCTCCGGCAATACCACTTCGCGGCCGGATTCCGTGCCCCGCGGCAGCACGCAGATCGCGCTCCGCCGCCCGTCTTCCTCCAGCACCAGGAAATAGCTGCGTGCCGAACCGCCACCGATCGCCGGGCCCAGACCGGTGTGCACCTCCCGCACCAGGGCGAAGGCGACAGCCCCCCGGGCGACGGCCACATCGGGGGCGTCGTTGTGCAGCACGCGCGGTGCGCGGCCACGCCAAGCGGTGAGCACGTCCACCAGCCGCCGGCTCAGCGCGTCCGCACGGAATACGCCGCCATTGAGCAATACGGTATCCGGCACCGGGAGCCCACCGGCGGGCGGCGCGTCAGGCCCCAGGGCCGCTCTGGCCGCACTCGCATGGCGCTGCAGGAAGGCCGCCAGATGACGGGTGATCGCCGGGTCGGCCGGATACGGCAGGCCGAACTCGACGATCGCCGCCCGGCGCCGCTGCGGCTTGTCGTCGGTGCCGCCGACGGGCAGAAAGCCATCGACAACCAGCGCCTCGACCTCAGCGCGGGTCAGCACGACGGAGCGTGCCGCGCCGATCAGCCGGGAGCCCTCGCCGAGCAAGGTCACGCTGAGTTGCTCCGGCCCGTCAGCCGCCAGCAGCTGTTCCTTGACTGTCCGGCAGCGCTGCACCAGTTGTGCAAAGCGCGCCGCAGACAGGCGCTCGGTGCTCCCCAGGCGACGCTCGGCCAGATGGGCCAGGGCCAGGTCCATGTTGTCGCCGCCGAGCATCAGATGGTCGCCGACGCCGATGCGGGTCAGGCGCGGCACGCCGCCCTCCCCGACCTCCACCTGGACCAGGGTGAGGTCTGTGGTGCCGCCGCCTACGTCGCAAACCAGCACCAGACGCGACCCGTCGAGTTCGCTGGCGAGCTGTTCGCGGTGACGGAACAGCCAGTCATGAAAGGCCGCCTGGGGTTCCTCGACGAGGCGCAATTGCGGCAGGCCGGCCAGCCGCGCAGCCTCAACGGTAAACGCACGGGCACCTTCGTCGAAGGATGCGGGCACCGTGAGCACGATGTCCTGCGCCGCCAGCGGGGCATCCGGAAAACGCGCATCCCAGGCGGCGCGCACATGGGCAAGATAGCCGGCGCTGGCGACCACTGGCGACACGCGGGGCACATCATCAGCGGCCCCCCACGGCAGGATGGGCGCGCTGCGGTCAACGCCCGCATGGGACAGCCAGCTCTTGGCGCTGGCCACCAGACGCCCCGGCACCTGGGCGCCCAGATCGCGGGCGTAACTGCCGATGATCGCCGGCGGGCCCTCATCCCCGTCCGAGGCCGCCTGCCACGGCAGGCTCAGCGAGGGCGTATCCAGCTCGCCGGGTGCCGGGTGGTAGCGCAGCGAGGGCAGCAGCGGACGGGCCGCGACCTCGCCACGGCCCACGAACTGCTCGATGGCCAGCAACTCGATGCGCGCGTCGCCCGGCGCCGCGTAGGCAACGACCGTGTTGCTGGTGCCGAGGTCGATACCTACGGTGTAGCGGCCCACGGCCTCCCGCTCAGACGCCACCTTCACCGCGCACGTCAAACTGCACCTTCCAGCGCTGATGGCCGCCGACTGGCAGCGCCTCGAGCTCCAGCGTGCCGGTTTCGGTGATGCGGGCGTGCAGCTTCACACGCACGACCTCGCCGGGCACGCGGCCTTCGGCGGGCAGCGTGGCCTCGATCTCCTCCAGCTCCTGCAATTCATCCGGCGCCCAGAAATCCAGCGTGCTGCCGACCTGGTCCTGGCGACGCACGGACGAACCAAAGAAGCGGAAGCGCACCGGTTCGCCGACGACCAGGCCGAACTCCTGCTCGGGCAGCGCCGCGTCGGTGCCCTCCTCCATGCCGAAGGGGGCCAGGCATAGGGCCTGCACCGGCGGCTCCATGCCGGGGATCGCCGGCATCGCCGACTCCACCGCCACGTAGTAGGCCCGCGCCGTGCCGCCACGAATACGCACGCCGCGCCCGCGCCGGACATAGCCGTAATAGGCGGCACCGCGCGCCACGGCCAGATCCAGGTCGGCCCCGCCGAGCAGGCGGGCCGGCGCGGCACCTTCAGCCGCCAGCCAGCCGTTGAGGATGTCCAGCACGCGGCCGGCGATGAGCTCGGACTTGAGCACGCCGCCGTTGAAGAGCACGGCGGTCGGGTGCAGGAAGCTCTCGTTGGCTGCCGACGCACCGGCAAAACCTTCCAGTTCTGCCGTCGCATCGAGCTGACGGCCGAGGAAGGCGGCCAGATGGCGGGTGATCGCCGCGTCCTGCGCATAGGGCAGGCCCAGCTGGGTCAAAGCCCCGCGCGCCCGCGTCTGCGGCCGGTCGGTCGCGGCGACCTGCGGGAAGAAGCCGGTGACCAGGCTGGCCGTCAGTTCGTCACGGGTAAGCTCGGTGCGGATCGAGCCGCCGATCAGCCTCGAACCGCGGCTCGGCACGACGATGGGCACGCTCATCACCGTGGAATCGGATAGCAGCGTCTCCTTCGCCCCGCGACAGGCGTGAGCCAGCGCCCGCGTCTGCCAGGGATCGAGCTGGGAGCCCTGGGCGGCGAGCTTGCGCGCGACGCCGTAGGCCAACGCCAGGTCCATGTTGTCGCCGCCGAGCAGGATGTGCTCGCCGACCGCCACCCGATGCAGTTCCAGGTTGCCTTCCTGCTCCAGCACCGCGATCAGCGACAGGTCGGTGGTGCCACCGCCGACGTCCACCACCAGGATCAGATCGCCCTTGCGCACCTCCTTGCGCCATTGCCCGCCGCTCTTCTGAATCCAGCTGTAGAGCGCGGCCTGCGGTTCCTCGAGGAGCGTCATCGGGCCGTAGCCGGCGGCCTGGGCCGCCTCGGCGGTGAGCTCGCGGGCCGCCGGATCGAAGGACGCCGGGATCGTGACGGTCACGTCCTGCTCGGCGAAGGGCGCTTCCGGGTGGGCCAGGTTCCAGGCGTCGCGCAGATGGGACAGGTAGCGGATCGACGCGGTGAGCGGCGAGATCCGCGGCACGTCGGCCGAGGCTTCGGCCGGCAGGATCGCCGCGCGGCGGTCCACGCCCGCGTGGCACAGCCAGCTCTTTGCGCTCGACACCAGACGAATCGGAGTGGCGGCACCGCGGCTGCGCGCAAACTCACCAACCGCGAAGTCCTGGGTGCGCGACCACGGCAGATGGAGATCGCCGTCGGCGAGCTCGTCGGCGTGGGGCAGATACAGGAAGGACGGCAGCAGCGGGCGTTCATCCACGGTGCCCGGACCGCTGAGCTGCGGAATCGCCAGCACCTGCTGGACGGCCTTCTCGCCGTCGCTGGCCTCGATGTCCACATAGGACAAGGCGCAGTGGGTCGTGCCGAGATCGATGCCGATCGTGTAGCGCGCGCTCACAGCTCCACCTCGGCCTGGGCGATGATGGACGTATCGTGGCCGTCGGCCAGGCTGGGCAGGCGGCTCTCGGTGACCCGCCAGCCCCGGTGGCTGAGGCTACCGGTGAAGGGGGGGCTGCCGACGACGTTGCCGGTCAGGCGCACAGCCGCGGCGTCGAAACCCTCTGCCAGCGTCACGCGGCTGCCCTCGCTCTCCTTGCGCACCGGCTCGATACGGAAGTGCTCGTTCAACACCTTGCGGCAGCCTTCGTGCACGACCCGCGCGGCGGCACCGATATCGGCGTCGGAATACGCGGCGATATCCTCCTGCACGAAGTCGATGAGGCGTGCATCCCGCTGCAGCAGCCCCAGCAGCTGCTGCGCCGCCTCGTGGGGAGCGCGTTGCAGCACTGCCGGTGCCACCGGCGCGGCGGGCGCTGCCGGCGCTACCGGAGGTACAGGTGCTACCGGGGCAACCGGCTGCGGCTGCGGCTGCGGAGCATGGTCAACGCCGTCCCGCAGGCCAGCGACCCGCGCGGCAAAACCGGAGTCGGTCAGTATGGACAGGAAGCTGCCGCAGGCCAGCGCGATGCGACGCGGGAAGGAAAGCGGAGTTTGAGACATGGGAACACCAGGCTGTTGATTTTGTCGCGTCGCAATATAACCCACTCGGGGCCGACGAACGATTCTTCCGCAGCGCCTGGCGCTTCCGCCCCGGCTTGGCTAGCTTTACAGCAGCACCATGCTCTCGCCGTGGTAGCCCCCGCAAGGAGCCCTGCATGTCACCCTACCGTCCATCCCAGACCGTCGTCGCGGTGCGCCCCGACAGTGAAGTCCTCACCAGTCAGCGGCTACCCTATTTTGTCGGTATCTCCGGCGCCACCGCCGGCAGTGGCGGCTTGTCCATGCATCTGGTGGTGATTCCGCCGGGCGGCATGTCAGCGCCCCACCTGCACCGCGGCCACGAAACGGCGATCTACGTCCTCGCCGGGCGTGTCGAGACACGCTATGGCCCGGGGCTGCGCGACAGCGTGATCAGTAGCGCCGGCGACTTCCTGTTCATTCCGCCGGACGTGCCCCATCAAGCCATCAACCTCAGCAGCGATGAACCGGCCCGCGCGATCGTCGCCCGAAACGATCCGGCCGAGCAGGACAAGGTCGTGCCTTACGACCCGGCCGAGGCGCACTGAGCGGCCGTGGCGAGGGGCCGCAGCCGATCGTCGTAATCGGAGAGGCTCGGAAACTGCAGCGGCACGTCGCCTTCGATTGAGCGCAGGCGAAGCCTCCAGTCGTCCATGATCCCATTGCGCGCTTCTTCGCTGATGTAGGGAATGTGCCAGCCGACGAAGGGCGGCAGCACCTCCAGACCGGCATAGCCCAGCGTGCCCTGCAGCAGGTGGCGCAGCATGCCGTCCAGCGGGCCGTGGATGCCCTCCGGCCCGAACATGTGCTCCTGGCCACCCAGCGTAAGGCCGACCAAGGCACGGCGGCCAACTAGCCCACCCCGGTCGTAGACACGCTTGCCGCCATAGACCTGGCCGGACACGAAGACCCGGTCGATCCAGCCCTTCAGCATGGCCGGCGTCGAGAACCAGAAGACCGGGAACACCAGCACCAGCAGGTCGCACCACAACAGCTTGTCGAGCTCTGCCTGAATGTCCGCGCTGAGCGTGCCAGTGCTCGCTCCATGTCGCTGTTCGAGGGCGTAGACGCAGTAGTCGGGGTTGGCGCGCTCGCCGAAGTCCGCCGCCGAGGCCACCGGCTGGAACCCCATCGCGTACAGGTCGGACACCTGCACCTCGTGGCCCTGGCGCTGAAACTCTTCAACCGCTGCCGATTTCATTGCGGAACAGAAGGACTTCGGCTCGGGATGGGCGTGAACGATGAACACTTTCATGAACGGGCTCCGTTTCTGATCGGTAGGTGGTAGTGAATACGAACGCAGTTTAGAAATCGGGTGCTGATGTGTAGAGTGGCGGAACTGACTATTTTTGTGCGAAATCCGCCAAACCATGATCCGCGCCGCCATCCTTGCCTTTGACGAATGCCATGCCTCCAGCGTCGGTGGCTTTGCCGACATCCTGCAGGTCGCCAACGCCCATCTGGTGCACCGGCAAGGCGCGGCGGCTGAGCAGTTCGAGTGGCAGTTCGTGTCGCTTTCGGGCCAGCCCGCCGTGGCGAGCAATGGCTTGTCATTGGCAACCCGCCAGCTGGAGTCTGGCGAGCACTACGACCTCGTCTTTGTTCCCAGCCTGCACTACGGCGGGCGGCAGGCGTTCGAGCAGATCCTCACCGCCCAGGCCGACACCTGCGCCTGGCTGGTCGCCCAGTGGCAGGCCGGCGCGTGGGTGGCCGCCAACTGCACCGGCACCTTCATCCTGGCCCAGACCGGCCTGCTCGACGGCAAGGCCGCAACCACCACTTGGTGGCTGGAGCAGCAATTCCGTGCCCGCTACCCGCAGGTGGACCTGCAACTGCGCTCGGTGATCACCGAGGCGGAACGGCTGGTCTGCGCCGGCGCCTCGGCCTCCTACCTGCTGCAGGCGATCCGCGTCATCGAGCGCTTCGTCGGACAGGCCATCGCCTCGCAGGTGGCCCGCAGCATGCTGATCGACGTCAGCCAGACCAGCCAGGTGCCCTACTTGCCGCTGCTGGCCGAACGCGACCACGCCGACGCGCTGGTGGAACGCGCCCAGCAGTGGCTGCAGCGCCACATGACGCAAGAGCTGCGCATCTCCGAGCTCGCCCAGGCACTGGCGGTCAGCGATCGCACGCTGATCCGGCGCTTCAAGGCCGCGCTGCAGCAGACGCCGCTGGCCTACCTGCAGGATCTCCGCCTCGAGGCCGCCCGCCGCCTGCTCGAAACCGGCGACCTGAGCGTCGACCTCATCGCCGGCGAAGTCGGCTACACCGACACCAGCTCCTTCTCGCGCCTCTTCCGGCAACGCGTCGGCATGAGCCCCGGCGCCTATCGCAACCGCTTCCAGCTCAACGGAACACCGTGACCCAGCGGACAAGGCGCCAGACATCGCGGACTTTTCCACCACGTGCCAGCTCCTGCATTCCGCACAGGAATGCGTTGCGACCAAAAACTCGGTTGAGCCCCTGGGCTGTCGGCCGTAGGCTCAAGGCCATCCCGATCCACAGCACCCGCCGCCGTCATGCAAGCAACGCCTGCCAAACCCTTACGGATGGACATTCCCGCGGTAGATGGCTTCCCTCTCCACGCCCATGCTTGGATCCACGAGGTGGCAGAAAGCCACGACCGGGCGCCGGTGGTCATCATCAATCCGGCCACCTCCGTCCATAGCCGCTACTACAGCCGCTTTGCCGATTTTCTGCACGGCCAGGGATTCAACGTCATCACCTACGACTACCGGGGCATCGGCGGCTCGCGGCCGCACAGGATGCGCGGCTTCGAGGCCAGCTGGCTGGACTGGGGCAGCAAGGACTTCGAGGGCGTGCTCCGCTTCGTGAGCCAGCGCTTCGCAGGGCATCCCATCCACGTCGTGGCCCACAGCGTCGGCGGCTTCCTGGTCGGCATGGCACCGTCGAACCACCTGATCGCGCGCGTTTTCACGATGGGCTCGCAGTTTGCCTACTGGCGGGACTACGCCGAGCACAAGCGGCTGGCGATGTACCTGCGCTGGCATGTGCTGATGCCGGCTCTGACCGCCGTGTTCGGCTACTTTCCGGGCAAGCGGCTCGGCTGGCTGGAGGATACGCCGCGGGGCGTCGTGCGCGACTGGGTCGCGCCCCACCCGCGCTTCGAGGACATCTACCGCTCCGGCCCGCAGGCGCTATCGGCCGAAGCGCGCACGCAACTGGTCGAATCCTTTGCCCGCGTCACCGCGCCCACACTGGCGCTATCGACCAGCGACGACGAGTTCGGCACGGTGCCGGCCATCCACCGGCTGCTCCGCTACTACGAACGCAGCCCGTCCACCCACCTGCGCCTCGAGCCGGAGGCCCTCGGGCTCGAGGCGATCGGGCACTTCGCCTTCTTCAACGCTCGTTTCGCCGACTCCCTGTGGCGCATCCCGCTGGACTGGCTACGCGACGGCGCGCTGACGGACGACCTGCCCTACCGGCAGATCAGGCTGGAGCCACGTCGGTAAGCCGTGCCTCGGCACGGATCCAGTCGATCAGCGCCCGCACCTGCTTGCTCGGCTCGGCGTCCCGCTGGATCAGGTAGTGAGCCTTGTCGGACTGCGGCCCTGGCAGCGGGGTCGAGAGCGCGACCAGGCGGCCGTCGGCCAGCATCGGCGCGATCAGCTGCCCACGGCCCAGTGCAATGCCCTGGCCGGCGACGGCAGCATGGATGACCTGGTCGTATAGATTGAAGCGCAGTACGCCCTTCGGCTTCACCCCGACCCAGCCCTGGGATTCCAGCCAGCGGCTCCACTGCCACCAGGGCGACGGCTCGCCCTCGAATTCCAGCAGCGTGACGCCTTCGATCAGCGCGGGGCTGTCGAGGCGGGTCAGCCCCAGGCTGGGGTGGGCCACCGGGAAAAGCGTCTCGCCGAACAGGCGGCTCGCCCCCGCCGGCATTGCGGATTCAGCGCAATAGCGGATCGCAATGTCGAGCCCGTCCTGGCGCAGATCCACCACCTCGTTGTTCGCCGACAGGCGCACCTCCACATCCGGGTGCAGGCTCTGGAACTCCCGCAGCCGGGGCAACAGCCACAGGCTGACGAAACCGATGCTGGCGGTGATCGTCACCGGACGGCGGCGCAGGCTGTCTTCCAGCACGCCGAGGGCGTCCTGCAAGGTCTGCATGGCGGCATCCGCGGCCAGGAACAGCTGCTCCCCTTCCGCCGTGAAGCGGATGGAGCGGTGGCCCCGCTCAAACAACTTGACGCCAAGGGCGGCCTCCAGCGCATGGATCTGGCGGCTGACTGCCGACTGAGTGAGGAAGAGGTCGCCCGCCGCCAAGGTAATGCTCATCCGCCGCCCCACGGCGACGAAGCGCCGTAGCAGATCGACCGACGGAATCCTCGACAGGCTGACTGACATTCCATTTCCTCATGCTGGGCACTGAAAAACTCATTTGAGCGCGCCGTATTGCTGCATTCTAATGGGCGAACCCGCCAATCAGCCACCAGACCAACATGAGCACGGAGCATGCGACGACAGGATAAACCTGCCCGATCGCCCAGCCGATAAACACAGGAGACAGTTCAGTGACCCCTATTTCCGACCCGCACTTCGCCGAACGCGTGCGAGCCAGTTTCGACAAGCAGAACGCCATGCATCTGGTGAAAGCGAGCCTGCCCGTCGTCGAGCATGGCCTGACGGAGATCCACGTTCCGCACTGGAGCGGCATCGAGCAGCAACACGGCTTCGTGCACGGCGGCGTGGTCGGCATGATCGCCGACTCCGCCGCCGGCTACGCGGCGATGAGCATGGTGCCGGCCAGTGCCTCGGTGCTGACGGTGGAATACAAGATGAACCTGCTCGCGCCGGCGGATGGCGAAAAGCTGGTTGCCAGAGGGCAGGTCGTCCGTCCGGGTCGAACCCTGATCGTGACCAAGGCTGAAGTCTTCGCGCTGAAGGACGGCAAGGAGACGCTATGCGCCTTGATGCAGCAGACCATCATGGTCATGCAGGGCAAGGCGGAAAAATAGCGCCCTGCCCCCGGGGCCTGCACCCGGCCCCGGAAATATCGCAGTTTCAGCGATGCGCCAGCATCGAGAAAAACTGCCCGGCCGACACGCTGGCCATCGCAATCTGCTGAGGACAGTGGCTGGACGGGCCGGTACACAGGCCGGCCTGCGCCTCGCTGGCGCCGTCACGGCCGCCGAACAGGCTGCCGAGCGCGCCCAGCGCGCCGCAGATCAGGCTCAACACGCAGAATTTGGTGATCATGGTCTTCTCCTCCGGCCCTGATGGGGCCTGTCTCGATGTGGAACTACCTTCTCAAGCCGGACAGCCGGTACGGCAACGCGTCTGTGCGCATCACTCGCCTGCTGGTCTCCTCCGGGCTCAATGGAGCATACCTTGCGCCGCGCTTTCACCGCTCACATCGTCCAAATGGACTAGATGAAAAAAAGCGGAACGCCCCCGAAGAGGCGTTCCGTAGAGCACCGCCGAAATCGGATCAGCGGAAGGGAGGAAAGCCTGCGCTCGCCAGGGCTTCGGGCGAATAGGGTCGATAGGTGCGCTGGCTTTCGTCGCGCACATAGAGCGGATCGTCGAAGGCGGTCGGGTCGTAGCCCTGACGCTGCAGGTCCACCTTGCGCAGCTTGAAGGACGCGGTCAGATCGGCGGTCTGCGCCACACGTACAAACTGCGGCGCGGCGTAGCGCGGCAGGCGCTCCTCCGTCAGCGCATAAAACGCGTCGGCATCGAAGGCCTGGCCATCCTGCATCAGGATCGCCGCCATCCCGGCCCGCCCTTCATGCTCGGGCACTTGCACGCCATAGATGTTGATCAGCTCTGCGCCGGGGTAGTCGGACAGCGCATCGGCGACCTCCTGGGTGGACACGTTCTCGCTCTTCCAGCGGAAGGTGTCGCCGATCCGGTCCACGAAGTAGAAATAGCCGTCCTCGTCGTAGCGCAGCAGATCGCCAGAGCTCCAGTAGGCATCGCCCTTGGTGAACACATCGCGGAGGATCTTGTTCTCGGTGGCCTCCGCCGACGTATAGCCCTCGAAGCGGCCGCCGCCGATGTCCGGGTGATCCACGATGAAGCCGATGCCCTCGCCCACCTCGCCCGGTTGGCACAGGATGTAGAAGCCGCGGTCATCGCGCGGATGGGCTTCGCTCTCCACGTCGTAGCGCACCAGCCGGAAGTTGGTCTTCTCCCAGTAGGGCACGCGGCCGCAGGAGCCCAGGCGGTCGTCCAGGTTGATCAAGGCTGTATTGGCCTCGGTGGAACCCCAGCCCTCGAAGATCTGCACCGGACCGAAGCGCTCTACCCAGCGCTGCCAGATCTCCGGCGTCAGCCCGGCGCCCATCATGCAGCGCACGCTGTTGTCGCGCTCGGCAGCACTTGGCGGCTGGTTGATGAGGTAGCGACAGATCTCGCCGATGTACTGGCAGACGGTGATCCCGTTGCGCTGCACATCGAGCCAGAACTCCCGCACGCTGAACTTGCGGCGCACCACGATGGCCGCGCCGGCCTTCAACGCCGTAGATGTCACCGAGGTGGCCGCCGCCCCGTGGTAGAGAGGCAGGCAACAATAAAAGACGTCATCCGGTGTCGCGTTGATAGTCACCACCATTACATCGCCAGAGGACATCCAGCGCATGTGGCTGTAGCGCGCCGCCTTCGGCAGGCCAGTGGTGCCGGACGTGAAGATCAGCAGCGTCGGCGTCTCGGCAGTGGTCGCTGCCCGCTGGCTGCGCTCGAAGCGCGCGCGGGGTGCGGCCGCCACGGATTCCGCAAAGCCCGCGTCGGCGATCCCGCCACCTTCGCCCACAAACGGCTTCTCGGCATCCGGCACGCGCCACAGCAGCAGGTCCGGCAGCCCCTCGGTGGCCACGAAATTGGCCAGACACTCATCGCCGACCAGCGCAGCCCGCGCACCCGTGCTTTCCAGCGCATGCACCAGCGGCCGTCCGCTCACCTGGGTGTTGATGAAGGCCACCACCACGCCGAGCTTGACCAGGCCGAACCAGTTGAAGAAGAACTCGGGCCGGTTCTCCAGAGCCAGCGCGCACACGTCGCCGGCACGCAGGCCATGGGCGTAGGCTGCATGGGCCACCTGGTTGCTGCGGGCGTCCACCTCCGCGTAGCTGAAGCGCTGGCCGCCGTAGATGATGAAGGGCCGCTCGCCGTGGCGGTCTGCCTGTTCCTCCAGGCGGTCGGCGATGGTGTACAGGTCGCGGGGCTTGATCAGGGCGCCGGCGGCGGCGCGACGATCGAGCTTGGCCTGCGTGACATCCCGGGAAACGAGGGTTCCCCGTGGGTCAGCGCTATTGTGGTGTGCATCGGAAGCGTTCATGCACGGTCTCCCCGGTCAAGTCGAGCTTGGTGTGGTTGGTCTTGATGCGGGAGCGGTATCTGCGCCCGCTCCATCGGTGCCCATCATTCCCGCGCCCCATGCCGCAAACATCGTCCGGAAAGACTAATCACGCTGGCACCACCCCTCATGGCACAGCTGGTCTGAACGGACGATGCCCGCCCTCCGCGGCGGGCGCAGCATCCGCGCAGACCTCCGCCCCGGGCCGCAATCCGGCCCATCGGCGGCGCCAACAGGAGACCCATCGCGATGACATCCCACGACCTTCCGCTTCCTCTCGACCGCTTCGCCGAGCTACCCGGCGGCCTGCGCCTGCACTACCTGGACATCGGCCGCGGCCCGGTCGTCGTATGGCTGCACGGCAGCGGCCCCGGCGCCAGCGGCTATAGCAACTTCAAGGGGAACTACCCGGCATTCGCGGAAGCGGGATTCCGCAACCTGGTGCTGGACCTGCCGGGCTTCGGCCGTTCCGACAAGCCCTCGGACGTCCGCTACGACCTGGATTTCTTCGTGTCCTGCCTGCGCGGCTTCCTCGACGCCCTCGGCATCGACCGCTGCACGCTGCTGGGTAACTCCCTCGGCGGCGCCATTGCCCTGGGCGCGGCGCTGGCCCACCCGGAGCGCGTGGAAAAGCTGATCCTGATGGCGCCCGGCGGTGTCGAGGAGCGCGAAACCTATTTCCGCATGCCGGGCATCGTCCGCATGGTCGAGACCTACAATGCGGGCCCGATGGGCGTGGAAGAAATGCGCCACGTGATGAGCCTGCAGCTCTACGACGCCAGCCAGCTGGAGGAAGCCATGCTCGCCGAACGGGCCGCCGTGGCGGTGACCCAGCCGGCCAACCTGTTCTCGACGATGATGGTGCCCAACATGACCGAGCGCCTGCACGAGCTGCGCTGCCCGGTGTTCGGCTTCTGGGGCACCGACGACAACTTCAACCCGGCCTCCGGCGCGCTGAAGATCCTCGCCCACGCGCCGAACGCCCGCATCATCATGCTGAACCGCTGCGGCCACTGGGTGCAGGTGGAGCATACCGAGCTGTTCAACCGCAGCTGCCTCGACTTCCTGAACAAGGGCTGATCCGCCATGGCTGATTTCGACAACCTGCTGCAACCCGGCCGCATCGGCGGGCTGACGCTGCGCAACCGCATCGTGATGGCGCCGATGGGCTCCAACTTCGCCGAGCCCGGCGGCTTCTGCGGCGAGCGCATCCAGGCCTACTACGAAGCCCGCGCGGCCGGCGGTGCCGGCCTGCTGATCATGGGCGTCTGTGCCATTGCCTACCCGGCCGGTACCGCCGAGCCCTTCCAGGTCGGCGTCTCCGACGACAAGTTCATCCCCGGCCTGTCAGCCCTTGCCGAGCGGATCCACCACCACGGCGCCAAGATCGCCATGCAGCTCCAGCACGCCGGCAAGACCTCGGTGCGCGACATGGCTGAAGGGCGCGAGCTGTGGGTGCCGTCCATCCCGCCGGCCTTCAAGACCGACATGATGAACGCCCTCACCCGCGAGGAACTCGGCGCCTTCATCAGCTCCAGCAAGAGCCGCGAGTCCGGCGGCGTGAAGATCCGCGTGATGGACCGCGCCGACATCGCCCAGATGGTCGAATGGTTCGCGGCCGCCGCCGAGCGCGCCAAGCGCGCCGGCATGGACGGTGTCGAACTCCACGCGGGGCACGGTTACATCCTGGCCGGCTTCCTGTCGCCCTACTACAACCGCCGCGACGACGACTACGGCGGCCCGCTGGAGAACCGCGCCCGCCTGCTGCTGGAGGTGATCGCCGCGGTACGCGCCCGCGTCGGCGCCGACTTCCCGGTGTGGCTGCGCATCGACGCCGAGGAGATGCGCACCCCCGGCGGCATCACGCTGGACGACGCCAAGGCCGTGGCCCGCCTCGCGGAAGCCGCCGGCGCCGACGCGGTCAGCGTGTCGGCCTATGCCAACACCAGCACCGGCGTGGCCTTCACCGAGGCGCCGCTGGTCCAGCAGAAGGCCGGTTTTCTGCACTGGACCGCCGAGATCAAGGCCGAACTGCGCATCCCGGTGATCGCCGTCGGGCGGCTGGAGCCGGAAGTGGCCGACACCGCCATCGGTGCCGGCCAGTGCGACTTCGTCGCCATGGCGCGCAAGCTGCTAGCCGACCCGGAGCTGCCCAACAAGCTGATCGCCGGCCGGCCGCAGGACATCCGCCCGTGCATCTACTGCTACGCCTGCGTCAGCCAGATCTTCGTCAACCAGCGCGTCAAATGCGCGGTCAATCCCCTCACCGGCCATGAGTTCGAAACCCTTATCGAACCGGCCGCCACAGCGCGTCACGTGGTGGTGGTCGGTGGCGGCCCGGCTGGCATGGAGGCCGCCCGCGTGGCAGCCCTGCGCGGACATCGGGTCACCCTCGTCGAACGCAGCGCGCGCCTTGGCGGCACCTTGTTCTTCGCCGGCCTGGCCTACGCCGAGAACGGCGTGCTGCTCGACTATCTCGTCGAACAGGTGCGCCGGCTGCCCATCGAGGTCCGCCTCAACACCGCCGCCACGCCTGATCTGCTGCGCAGCCTGCGAGCCGATGCGGTGATCGTCGCCGCGGGCGCCGAGCGTAACGCGCCGGACATCCCCGGCGCCGAGCAGGACCACGTGTGGTCCGGCGACGAGCTGCGCCGCCTGATGACCGACGACCGCGCCGACGAGATCGCCAAGCGCAAGCTGTCCTTCGCCCAGCGCGCGCTGATGAAGGCCGGCAGCCTGGCCGGCGTGACCGACAGCACCGACGCCATCCAGAACCTGTCGCGCCTGTGGATGCCCCTCGGCAAAAGCGTCGCCATCATCGGCGGTGGGCTGGTCGGGCTGGAGCTGGCCGAGTTCCTGGTGGACCGGGGCCGCCGCGTGACGGTACTGGAAGAAGGCCCGAACCTCGGCCGCGAGCTGTCCATCGTGCGCCGCTGGCGGGTGCTCGACGGCCTGCGCCAGCACGGCGCGGAGCTGCTCACCAACGTCAAGGTAAGCGCCATCGACCGCAAGGCCCTGCGCTACACCGACGCCGACGGCGCCGAGCACAACCTGGCCGTCGAATCGGTGGTGCTCGCCGTTGGCGCCCGCCCGGACGACCGCCTGGCCCGCGCGCTGGAAGAGACCGGCATCCCGGTCACCGCCATCGGTGACGGTGCCGCCATCGGCTACATCGAAGGCGCCCTCGCCTCGGGCTTCAAGGCCGGCCTGGCCGTCTGAGCGGGGACATTGCTCCCCCGGGCGGTGCGGAGGATGGACCGCACCGCCCGGACACGTTACCGGACACATTCCGGCACAGCGTCGGCATGCCCATATCGGTGATAATGTTTTCGTCCCCTGCCCAGACCGATCCATCGCACACGCCATCACCCGTATGCCGTCAGCCCAAGGCACCCTGCCCAGGTTTTCCAGCCACATCTGGCTGACGCTCGGCTTGTTCATCGTGATGGTGATGACCTTCGTGTTCTACGTTCGGGCTGAGAAGCAGGTCGACCGGGCCAATGAGCTGCGCCAGCAGTCCTTCCGGCTGGCCGAGGAACTACGCCAGTCCTCCGACGACCTGACGCGCATGGTGCGAACCTATATCGTCACCGGCGACCCGCGCTACAAGACCCACTACCAGGAAATCCTCGACATCCGCGATGGCCGCCGCGCCCGCCCGGCCAACTACGACAATAGCATCTACTGGGATCTAGTCCTGACCGACGACCGCCGCCCTCGGGCCACCGGCGAGGCAGTGCCATTGATGACCCTGCTGCGCCGCGCCGGCGTCTCCGACGAGGAGTTCGCCAAACTGCAGGAGGCCAAGGTCAAGTCCGACGCGCTGACCCGCACCGAAATCGCGGCGATGACCCTGATCGAGACCGGCACACACGCCCGGCCGGCCCAACGCGAACAGGCCATCCTGATGCTCCACGACGCGGCCTACCATCGGGCCAAGGCGGGGATCATGACGCCGATCGGCGAATTCGAAAAAATGCTCGACCAGCGCACGCTGAAGGATGTGCAAGCCGCACAGGACCAGGCCATCCAGGTCCGCTCCGCCTTTGGCCTGATGCTGCTCCTGCTGGTGGCCCTGGTCCGCAGCGTCCATCGCCGCCAGAAGAAGATCCTTGGGGGCTCGGTGCTCGATGTCTATACCGCCATCGCGGAACTCGGCCGCAGCCCGCTACCGCGCCCGGCCGGAGCGGAAGGCAGCGTGCTCGACCGGCTGGCCGACACCCAGGAACGGCTGCACCAGCTTGACCAGGAACGCATCGATTCAGTCCGCGAACAGTTCCGCCTCAACCGTGCCCTGCGCCTGCTGAGCGATTGCAACCTGGTCTTGTTCTCTGCCCAGAGCGAGGCGCAACTCCTGTCCGACGTGTGCCGCCTGATCGTCGAAACCGGTGGCTACCAGATGGTGTGGGTCGGCTTCAGCGAACAGGACGAGGCGCGCAGCGTGCGCCCTGTCGCCCAGTTCGGCGAGCACGCCGACGAATACCTGTCGAACATCCGCGTATCGTGGGACGAAGCCCTCCCCATCGGGCGCGGGCCGACCGGCACGGCCGTGCGAACCGGCACCACGCAGATCATCCAGCATTTCCAGACCAACCCACGGATGGCGCCGTGGCGCACCTATGGCAACCAGTCCGGCTTCCGCTCCAGCATCGCCCTGCCCCTCAACGTCTCCCACACGACCCTAGGCGCCCTGACCCTTTACGCCGCCGACCGGGACTTCTTCAAACCACAGGAAGTGGTGCTGCTCGAAGAGCTGGCCCGCAACCTCGGCTTCGGCATCGAGACCCTGCGCACCCGCGACCAGCGGGAAGCCGCCGAAGCAGCCAGCCGCGCCAAGAGCATGTTCCTCGCCAACATGAGCCACGAGCTGCGCACGCCGATGAACGCCATCCTCGGCATGACCAGCCTGGCCCTGCGCGAAGCAAGCTCGCCGCGCCAGCAGGACCGCCTGGCGAAGATAGGCCAGGCATCCCGCCACCTTCTGCAGGTCATCAACGACATCCTCGACCTGTCGAAGATCGAGGCGGACCGCCTGGTGCTGGAACGCACGCCCTTCGCACTACGCGATGTGGTCGGCGATCTCCTCTCGCTGATCGGCAAGCAGGCCGAAGACAAGGGCCTGCAACTGCGCGTCGACATGGCCGAACCCCTGAGACAGATGCATTTTGAAGGCGACCCCCTGCGGCTCGGCCAGATCCTTCTCAACCTCGTGGGCAACGCAATCAAATTCACGGAGCACGGCTCGGTAACGATCGCGATACGCTGCCTAGAGGACACGCCGACCCACGCCCGGCTGCACATCGCTGTCACCGACACGGGCATCGGCATCACCGCCGAAGAGCAAAGCCGGCTGTTCAAGGCCTTCGAGCAGGCCGACGGCTCGATGACCCGAAAATACGGCGGAACCGGCCTGGGGCTGGCAATCAGCAAGCGTCTCGCACAGCTGATGAACGGCTCGCTGGGCGTCGACAGCGAGCCCGGTTCAGGCAGCACGTTCTGGCTGATCCTGCCCCTCGACAAGCGACAGACCGTCGGCACGCCGGACATGGGGTGCGGCCTTGATGCCGAACTGCGGCTGCGCACGGAATACGCGGGCGCCCGTGTGTTGCTGGTAGAGGACGAGCCGGTCACCCGCGAGATCGCCCATGAGCTGCTCGAACAAGCCGGCCTGCGCGTGGACATGGCAACGGACGGCGCCGAGGCCGTGGAGATGACCAGCCTGCACATCTACGCGCTGATCCTGATGGACATGCAGATGCCGCGCCTGAACGGTCTCGACGCCACCCGCGCGATCCGCCGGCAGCCCGGCCACGGGGCAACGCCGATCATTGCGATGACGGCGAATGCCTTCGACGAGGACCGCCAACGCTGCCTGGAAGCCGGCATGAACGACCACCTGGCCAAGCCGGTCGAGCCATCCGCGCTTTACGCCGCCGTGCTCCGCTGGCTGTCCGCGGCCAAGCCCTGAGATCGCAGCCGCTCACCGCGCCGCGGCATCCTCACGCGGCTTCATGCGCAGCGCCGCCACCGTCGCAACCAGGAAAGTCCCAGTGAGAAACAGGAAAGCCTCCGAATAGGCCGCATCCACGCCTGCCGGGCCCTGCCCATGCACGGCCAGCCGCCACTCCACGAACACCGCAACGATCGCAATGCCCAGCACGCCACCAAGCTGGCGGATGTAGTTGTTGACCATCGACGCCTCGCCGAGCTGGCGCGGCTGCAGGTGGCGCAGCGTGGCCAACGTCAGCGCCGGGATGATCAGCCCCAGGCCGATGCGCCCGGCCACCGTCACCCACAGCAGCTCGCCGTAACTGATGGCCTTGCCGCGCATCGCGAAGAACAGGAATGACAGGCCGAACAGCAGCAAGCCGCCCACGGTGATCCAGCGCGGCGAATGGCGGTCGGCGAGGATGCCGGCCAGCGGGATCGTCACCGCCAGCGCAAAGCCGGACGGCATCAGCGCCAGGCCCGCAGGTGTCGCCTGGTAGCCCAGCGCGTTCTGCAGGAACACCGGGATCAGGTAGGTGGACGCATACACGCCGACGCCGTAGGCGAAGGACACCACGATGCCCATCGCAAACGAGCGCTCATGGAACAGGCTCAGCGCGAAGATCGGCGCCTTGGCCCGCGACGCATGGCGCACGAACAGCGTGCCGCTCAAGGCCACCACCGCCGCTTCAACAAGGCTCGCGGTCGCCAGCGGCCCCGCCTCGCGCAAGCCGGCCACCCATTCGATCAGCACCAGCGTCAGCACGCTCAGCAGCGCCACACCGTACCAGTCGAAGGGCCGCCGCAGGGTCTCGTCGGCACGGGCCAGCAAATGCATGGCCAGCACGCCGGCAATCAGGCAGAACGGCACGTTGAGGAGGAAGATCGCCTGCCAGCCGTAGCGGTCCAGCAGCATGCCGGCCAGGGTCGGCGCCACCGCCGGCGCCAGCACGATGCCGAAGCTCAGCAGCCCCGATGCCCTGCCCTGGCTGCCGGGCGGAAACAGGCGCATCACCACGATCATCGCCAGCGGCTGCTGGATGCCCGCCGCCGCGCCCTGCACGATGCGTATCGCCACCGTCGTCGCGAAGTCCGTGGCGAGGAAGCCCGCCACGCTGCTCACCGCCAGGAACAGCACCGTGCCGAGAAAAACCTGCCGGAAGCCGTAGCGGTCGAGCAGCCACGGCGTCGGCAGCATGGCGACGGTCATCGCCGCCATGTAACCGGTGATAACCCACTGGACCCGGTCCTGGCCCATGCCGAAGTAGGCCCCCATCGCCGGCACCGCCACGCTGAAGCTGGTGGTGGAGAACACCGCCGCGATGATGCCGCAGGCCACCACCGCCAGCGCCCACCACTTGTAGCGCTCGCCGTGGCGCTCCAGCAGCGCATCGCGGCTCGGCGCGGGCGGCAGCAGCGCGGCTGCGAGTCGGCTCATGGTCTGCTCCTTGTCGCTGTCACTGCTGCGCCGCGCCGATTCATCTCAGCCCTCGCCGGTAAGCGCCGCGTAGCGCTGGCTGTGGAAGTCCCCATCCCCCAGGCAGGCCTGGGCGACGCGGATGCGCTTCAGGTACAGGCCCACATCCAGCTCGTCGGTCACGCCGATGCCGCCGTGCATCTGCACCGCCTCGTTGCTGACCCGGTGGGCCGTTTCGCCGGCCTTCCACTTGGCCAGGCTGGCCAGCCGCGCCCGTTCGTCCGCACCGCATTTGGCGTCGTCGAGGGCCGCGAAGCCGGCCATCACCGTGCTGCGCGCCAGTTCCAGGTGCACATGGCACCAGGCCGCCCGATGCTGCAGGGCCTGGAAGGAACCGATGGGCGCATCGAACTGCACGCGGGTCTTCAGGTACTCCAACGTCAGCTCAAAGAGCTTCGCCGACGCGCCGAGCAGCTCCGCCGCCTGGCACAGGCGCCCACGGTCGAGGGCCGCATCGAGAACCGCCGCCGCTTCTCCCGCCGCGCCGATCCGCGCCGACGCCGGCAGGCGCACGCCGTCCAGACGCAGGCGCGCATGGTTGCGCGAGTCCACCAGGCCGGTCTGCATCACGGTGACACCCGGCGTACCGGCTTCCACCAGGAACAGACCGAGATCCGCACCCTCGCGGGCCACCACCAGCCAGCCATCCGCACCCACGCCATCGACCACGAACACCTTCTCGCCGTCCAGCCGCAGACCGTCGCCGTCGGCCACGGCCGTCAAGGCGATGGCCGACGGGTCGTGGCGAACCTGCTCATCCACCGCCAGTGCCAGGCGCTTTTCACCGGCGATGAGCGCTGGCAGCCAGGCCTCGCGCTGGGCCTGCGACCCAGCCTGTTCCAGCAGCGAGCCGGCCAGCACCACCGACGACAGCAACGGCGTCGCGCTCAGGTTGCGGCCGATCTCTTCGAACACCGGGCCGAGGCCCTGGTAGCCGAAAGCCAGCCCGCCGGACTCCTCGCCGAACGGAATACCGGTCCACCCAAGGCCGGCGATGTCCTGCCACAGTTTGGCGTCGAAGCCCTCCGCCACGCGCTCGTCACGCAGGCGGCGCTGGGCCGTCACCGGGCTGCGCGCGGAGAGGAATTCCCGCGCGGTGTCGGCGAGCAGGCGCTGCTCTTCGTTGAGGATCAGACTCATGACTGCTTGTCTCCCTGTTTGCCATCGGGCAATCCGAGCACCCGCTTGGCGATGACGTTGAGCTGGATCTCGGAGGCGCCGCCGGAAATCGTCAGCGCGAAGCTGCCCAACCAGCCCTTGGTGATGGCCTTTTCTTGCTCAGTGAACTCATCGCACTCCCAGCCCAGCGCACGGTGGCCGAGGGCATCGAGCAGCACCTCGAACTTGTCGCGCTCCTGCTCGGTGTGCACCAGCTTCATGATCGCCATCAGGCCCGACACGTCGCGGCCGACACGGGCTTCCTCCCCCATGCGCTGCACGGTGAGCGCGTAGGCATGCTCGTCCATCGCCACCGCGCTGGCGCGGGCGCGCAGGGCCACGTCGGCTGGGCGCGTGGACGCCGGCACGTAGCGCTCGATCAGCGGCAACAGGTGGAAGTGCGTCGGCAGGCTGATCTCGCCGAACTTGGACATCGCCTTGCGCTCGTGCTGCAACAGCCGCTTGGCCAGCGTCCAGCCACCGTTGAGGGGGCCGATCAGCTGGTCCTTGGGCACCTTCACGCCGTCGAAGAACACCTGGCAGAAGGCCGACTTGCCGCTGATCAGGTCGATCGGTGCCACGCTGACGCCCGGCGAACGCATGTCGAGCACGATCAGGCTGATGCCCAGGTGCTTCGGCGCGTGCGGATCGGTGCGCACCAGCGCGTACATCCAGTCCGACTTGTCACCGTAAGACGTCCAGATCTTGCTGCCGTCGATCACGTAATGGTCGCCGGCGTCGCGGGCGGTGGTCTTCAGGCTGGCCAGGTCCGAGCCGGCGTTGGGCTCCGAGAAGCCCTGGCACCAGCGGATCTCGCCGCGCGCCATCGGCCTCAGGAAGCGCTGCTTCTGTTCCTCGCTGCCGTACTCCAGCAGCACCGGCCCGAGCATCCAGATACCCAGGTTGATCTGCGGCGGCCGGCAGCGCATACGCCGCATCTCGGCCTCCAGAATGGCGTTCTGCTCCGGGTTCAGCCCTCCGCCGCCGTAGGCTTCCGGCCAGTCTGGGCAGAACCAGCCCTTGTCGCGCATACGCTCGAACCACAGGCGCTGCTCTTCCGACTGGAAGTCCACCTGACGGCCGCCCCACACCAGCCCGCCATCCGGCGTCGGGGTGCGCATGGACGGCGGGCAGTTGACGTCCAGCCAGGCGCGGGTTTCCGCGCGGAACGCGTCCATCTCACTCATCGCTCTCTCCTCTCATCCACCGCGCCATCACATGGCGCGGGGCATGCCGAGACCGAACTGGGCAATCAGCCCGCGCTGGATCTCGTTGGTGCCGCCGCCGAAGGTCAGCGTCACCGATGCACGCAGTTCATATTCCAGCTCGCCAAGCAGGGCCGCGGCGGCCGAGCCGGCGCGCACCGCGCCGCTGCAGCCCACCACCTCCGACAACTTGCGCAGGATCTCGATGGACGACTCGGAGCCATAGACCTTGGTCGTGGACGCCAACGCCACGTCCATCTGCCCACGCTCCAGGTCCGCCGCAATGCGGAAGTTGATCAGGCGCATCGCCTCCAGGCGCGCATAGCACTCGGCAAGCAGGCTGCGCACCCAGGGCTTGTCCGCCGCGCGGGCACCCGCCTCGTCCTGGCTGCGCGCCCACAGGTACACCCGGCGGAACAGCCCGGCCACCTTGTCGGACCACGAACCCAGGCCCAGGCGCTCGTGGTTGAGCTGGGCGGTGATCAGCTTCCAGCCGCCGTTCAGCTCGCCCACCAGCATGTCGGCCGGCACCTGCACGTTATCGTAATAGGTGGCGGCGGTGGGATTGCTGCAGGTCGGGATCACCGTATGGGAGAAGCCGGGCAGCGTGGTGTCGAGGATCAGGATCGACACGCCCTTATGGCGCGGCAAGTCCGTATCGGTACGGGCGGCCAGCCAGATGAAGTCCGCCGCCTCGGCGCCGGAAGTCCACAGCTTGTTGCCGTTCACCACGAAGTGATCGCCATCCGGCCGCGCGGTGGTCTTCAGCGCCGCCAGGTCGCTGCCGGCGCCGGGTTCGGAGTAGCCGATCGCGAAGATGATCTCGCCGGCGGCAATGCCCGGCAGGAACTTGCGCTTTTGCAGTTCCGTGCCGAACTCCATCAGCGCGGGGCCGACGGTGCTGATCGTCACGAAGGGCAGCGGCGCCCCGGCGATGTTGGCTTCCTCGAAGAAGATCAGCTGCTCGGTGGCCGCATAGCCCTGGCCGCCGTGGGCCTTGGGCCAGCCCACCGCCAGCCAGCCGTCGCGCCCCATCCGGCGGATGGTGGCGCGGTACTCGTCGCCGCCTTCCTTGCCGCGCAGGCTGGCGCGCAGTTCCGGCGTCATGAGGTTCTGGAAATAGTCCCGCACCTTGAGGCGCAGGGCCCGCTGTTCGGGGGTCAGATCGACGAACATCGTGCTTCCTCCTCAGGCCGTGCCGAGAATCAGGCCGCTGGTCGGTACGCCGGTGCCGGCGGTCACCAGCACGTTCTCCACGTCCGCCACCTGGTTCACCGCGGTGCCGCGCACCTGGCGCACCGCCTCCGCCACGCCGTTCATGCCGTGGATGTAGGCCTCGCCGAGCTGGCCGCCGTGGGTGTTGATCGGCAGCCTGCCGCCGCGGGCGTGCTGGCCGGCGCGGATGAACTCCTTCGCCTCGCCGCGCTTGCAGAAGCCGAACTCCTCCAGCTGCGGCAGCACGAAGGGCGTGAAGTGGTCGTAGATCACCGCCGTCTGGAAAGCATCCGGGCCAAGGCCGGACTGGGCGTACAGCTCCTTTGCCACCACGCCCATCTCCGGCAGGCCGGTGATGTCGTCACGGTAAAAGGAGGTCATGCTCTGCTGGCCCTCGGTAATGCCCTGGGAGCCCGCTTTCACGATCACCGGTTTCTGGCGCAGATCCTTCGCGCGCTCGGCGGAGGTGATCACCATCGCCACCGCGCCGTCGGATTCCTGGCAGCAGTCCAGCAGGTGCAGCGGCTCGGCAATCCAGCGCGAGGCCTGGTGCTCTTCCAGCGTGATCGGCTTGCCGTAGAAGAAGGCCGCCGGATTCGTCGCCGCAAAATCACGCACCGCCACCGCCACCCGGCCGAAGTCCTCCGATGTGGCGCCGTAGGTGTGCATGTAACGCTGCGCAAACATGCCCACCCACGCCGCCGGCGTGTGGAAACCGTGAGGCATGTACCAGCCGTAGTTCACCGCATCGAACACCGGCGCCCCGCCGAAGTCATGGGGCGCCCCGAAACGGTACCAGGAGCGCTCGTTCATCGCGCGCCACACCACCACCGTCTTGGCGAGGCCGGTGGCCACCGCCATCGCCGCATGGACCACCGGCGCGCAGGCCGCGCCGCCGCCGTGGGGAATCTGCGAGAAGAAGCGGACGTTCTTGCTACCCAGGAGGCGCGCGATCTCGTAATCGGGCACCTTGTCCATGGTGTAGGAGCTGAAGCCGTCCACCTCCGAGGGCTCGATGCCCGCGTCGGCGAGGGCCGCCAGCGTGGCCTCCATGGCCAGGCGCAGCTCGGTGCGGCCGGAGTTCTTGGAGAATTCGGTAGCGCCCAGGCCAACGATGGCGGCGCGGCCGGAAATCGACATATCGTTCATCTGCTGTGCTCCCGCGGATCAGGGCAGCACCAGCGTGGCCGTGCCGGTCACGTGGTTGCCCATGGAGTTCTTGCCCTTCAGCGCCACGTCCACCGTGCGGCGCGCCGGATCGGTGGCCAGCACCTCGCCGCTGAAGGTCATCGTGTCGCCCGGATAGTTGGGCGCGCCGAGCTTGATCTTCAGGTCCTTGAAGCAGGCCAGCGGGCCGGCCCACGCTTCCACGTAGCGCTGCGCGAGGCCGCTGGTGGTCAGGATGTTCATGAAGATGTGCGGCGAGCCGAGTTCGCGAGCGGCCTGCAGGTCGTGGTGGCCGGGAAAGTAGTCGCGGGTCGCGATGGCGCCGGAGGCCACCAGCGCCACGGTGATCGGGATCGCCAGGTCCGGCAGGCTTTCGCCGGGGCGCACTTCGTCAAAGCGTCGGGTTTTCTTCGAGGTCATATTTCCATCCCAGCGTGTCGTTGTCGGCGAGCCAGTCGCCAAGGCGTTCGAGGGTCGCGGCCGGGCCGCCGAGGGCGAGGCCCAGCGCGCGGCTCCAGTACAGGTAGCGGTGGATCGGGTAGGTCAGGTCGACGCCGATGCCCCCATGCACGTGCTGCGCCTTGTGGCCGACCGAATGGCCGGTCTCGCAGGCGAGGTAGCGCGTGGCCAGGGCTTCCGGCGCCGTCGGCAGGCCGACGTCGAGGCGATAGACGAGCTGCCACAGGGCCGAACGCAGCGCCTCGATGGCGATGTGCGCATCGGCGAGGCTCATCTGCACCGCCTGGAAGCTGCCGATCGCCCGGTCGAACTGGCGCCGCTCGCTCACATAGCCCACCGTGCGGCGCACCTGCTCGGCACTGACGCCCAGTTGCAGCGCCGCCAGGGCGGCGATGGCGCGCGGCTCCAGCCAGGCCAGCGCAGCCGGCGGCAACACCGCGTCAGCGCCCAGCGCGAAGCCGTCGAAGCGCAGATCGGCCACCGGCTCGCCGTTCGTGAACACGCCCGGCACCTTGTCGATGCCGGCCGGTGCACGCAGATCCACGCTCACCAGGCACACACCCGCCTCGCCCTGCGCCAGCAGCAGCGCACGGCAGACTTCGGCGCCCAGCGGCACCGCGCTGGCCACCCCGTCGAGGCGGAAGCCGTCACCGCTGCGAGTCAGCCGCAAGCCAACCGGGCGGGAAGATGCCAAGCCGTCCAGCGCCAGCGTGATCAGCAGACTATTGGAAGCCGCCGCCTGGGCCGTTTCGACACCCGCCGCGCCGCCGAAGCGCGCCAGCGTGGCGGCGGCCAGCTGGTGCCGCCACAGCGGTACCGGCGCCAGCGCGCGGCCCTGGGCTTCCAGCACCAGCATCAGCTCGGTCATGCCGAGGCCGAGGCCGCCGGCTTCTTCGGGAATCGCCAGCCCATGCAAGCCGGTCTCCACGCACTGGCCCCACAGGTCGGCCATGAAAGGCTGGCTGGCGGTGTCGAAGGCACGCATCCGCTCGTCGGTGCAAAAGTCGGCGAACAGTCCGCCGGCCATGTCGGCGATGGCGCGCTGGTCCTCGTTCAGTTGAAAGTCCATGGCGGCTCCTCAGGGCTCGACGGGACGGAACTGGGGCAGCGTCAGCTCCCCGTCGTCAAAGGTGTTGAACTCCACCTTCACCCGCTGGCCGATGCGGATCTCGTCGCGCTTCACGCCAACCAGGCCCGCCACCAGGCGCACGCCCTCGTCCAGTTCGATCAGGCCGATGGGGTTCGGGTAGTCAAAGGGCGGCACCTCCGGGTAGTGCATCACCACAAAGGAATGGATCGTGCCGGTGCCGGCCGCCTCCACGCTGTCCCACTCGAAGGAATGGCACTTCACGCACACCGGCCCCGGCGGATGGCGCAGGGTGCCGCAACTGGTGCAGCGCTGGATCAGCAGCTTGCCGGCCTTGCAGCCGTCCCAGAAGAAACGGGTGTCGTCGCTGATGCCGGGCTTGGCGCGCTTGTACTTCGGCACGGCCGGCGCGGCGTCGCCCTCCTTAGCCGGCTTGACCGGGTTGGCCGGCCGGAACTTGAAGACCCGGAACAGCAGCGAACCGACCTTTTCGTCGCCCGTCGGTTTCTCCGAGAAGAAGCTCATCACCAGGGTCACAAAGTAGCCGGTGCCGAGCGCGGTGGTCTTCTCCTCGCCCACCGCGTCGAGGCGGGTGGTGTAGTACAGGCGCTCGCCCGGCTTCACGTAGCGCTCGAAGCTCAGGTCGGAATTGACCGCCACCACCGAGCCGTAGCCGTGGGCCTCCATCAGCTTGAGCACCTCGTAGGGGTTCTCGCTGGTGGAGCCCGGCGGGTAGTTGTTCATATGCAGGCCTTCGAGGCACCAGGCCTGCAGCATCGCCGGCGGCGCCACGATGCCGCCGTGCTCGGTGGTCGCGGCGAAGGCCGGGTCGGTATAGAGGGGGTTATCGACCCCCATCACCTCGCACCATTGCCGGATCATCGGCGCATTGACTTCGTCCCAGGCGTAGACGCGACCGTACTCGCGACCCACCTTGGCACGCACTTCGGACATCCATTCCTGTTCAGCCAAGTTCGTCTCCTGCTCGTGTTGAGGGTGTGCCGGCGCGTCCGCAGCCAAGGGCGATGGACGCGGCATCCGGCGTGTTCAGTTGTGGGCGGACGTTGCCGCGAGGAAAGCCGGCCGCTCGCCGCCGCCGTCGAGCAGCAGGTTGCTGCCGCCCGCGTAGCTGGCCAGCGGCGAGGCGATGAAGAGGCAGGCACTGCCGATGTCTTCCGGGGTCGCCAGGCGGCCGGCCGGAATCGTCGCTGCCACGGCGGCAATGCCGGCATCGTCCCCGTAGTGCAGGTGCGACTGCTCCGTGTGCACGAGGCCCGGGCTGATCGCCACCACGCGCACCTTCGGCGCCCACTCCACCGCCAGCGATTTGGCCAGGGACAGCACGCCCGCTTTGGCCGCGCCGTAGGCCGCCGTGCCCGGCGAGGCGCGCAGCGCGCTGATGCTGCCGATGAAGACGATGGTGCCGCCCTCCCCGTCCTGCATCAGGGCGTTGGCCTGCTGGGCCACGTTGAGGGGCGCAATCAGGTTGAGGCGGATAATCCCCTCGTGGAAACGCGGCGAAGCCTTGTCGGCCAGCGCGAAGGGCGCGCCGCCCGCATTGTTGATGAGCACGTCGAGGCGGCCGTGGCGCTCACGGATCGCCGCGAACAACGCATCGAGGGATTCCGCCGCGCGCACGTCCGCCGGGATGAACTCCGCCACCGCGTCGCCCACCGCGGGCAGGCTCTCCGGCGCGTTGCGCCCGCACACCACCACATGGGCGCCAGCCGCCAGGAAGGAGCGGGCAATGCCCGCGCCGACGCCCTTGGTGCCGCCGGTCACCAGCACCACCTTGCCCCGGTAATCGAATGCCGCCTGCGGCGCTACGGGACCCGCCATCATCGTTCTCCTGCGTTTGATCTTGGAACGCAGTCTAGGGAGAGCCCGCCCGGCCCTCGTCGTCCGTACGGACGATGGGCGCACCGCGCCCCCTCCCTAGACTGGCAGCGCCCAATCCATTCAGGAGAACCCCATGAACAAAGTGGCTTTCATCACCGGTGCCAGCCGCGGCATCGGCCGCGAGACGGCCCTCGCCTTCGCCCGCGCCGGCTACGACGTGGCGATCAGCGCGCGCACCCTGCGCGAAGGCGAAGCCCATTCCCACGCCCTGCGCCGCCCGGACGGCAGCGCCCTGCCCGGCAGCCTCGAATCCGTCGCCGCGGAGATCCGCGCCCTCGGCCGCCAGGTGCGCGAAGTGCGCATGGACCTGCTCGACGACACCTCGGTGCTCTCTGCCGCCGACGTGGTGCTGCGCGCCTTCGGGCGGGTAGACGTGCTGGTGAACAACGCCATCTACCAGGGCAGTGACCTCAACCTGCCCTTCATGGAGCTGGAGCCCGCCACCCTCAAGCGCGTCTTCCAGGGCTATGTGATGGCCCCCTTCCTGCTCACCCGCGCCATCGTTGCCGGCATGCAGGTCCAGGGCGGCGGCGTGGTCATCAACGTCACCTCCGGCGCCGGCGAGAGCGACCCGCCGGTGGCCGCCGGGCGCGGCGGCTGGGGCTACGCCTACGGCGCCGGCAAGGCCGCCGTGTCGCGCCTGTCCGGCATCCTCGCCACCGAGCTGGGCGACCAGGGCATCCAGGCTTACACCGTCAATCCGGGTGTCGTCACCACCGAGGCGCTCAAGGCCACCATCGGCGACAAGGGCGTGCTGGCCCTGCGCAACGGCGCCGCGCCGCCCGAGGTACCCGCCGCCGTGATGCTGTGGCTCGCCACCGCAGCGGAGGCGCCGCGCTTCCAGAAACGCACCATCCACGCCCAGCCCTTCGCACTGGAACACGGCATCGTGGCCGACTGGCGCAGCACCGAGCCCGCCGCCAGCGCCGCCTGAAACGACAACGCGGCACCGGAAGGCTTCCCGGTGCCGCGCAATCCCATCACCCGCAGTACGAAGAATCAGCGCCCGCTGAGCGCCGCCACGCTGTTGAGCATGATGCGCACCAGCTCGGTCTGCCGGCGCACCCCGGTCTTGGAGAAGATCGAACGCAGGTGGGCGCGGGCCGTGTTGCGGCGGATGTCGAGGGCCTCCGCCGCCTCTTCCAGCGACAGGCCGTTGGCCAGCTCCATCGCCAGCGCGGTTTCGGACGGCGTCAGGTTGAACAACTGCTTGGCCGCGGTGATGCTGGTCATCGACTTGCCCGCCGCATCGCGGATGTACACCACCGCCGCCGGCTGGCCGCGCCCTTCGGCCCACTCCGCCGACACCACCGACTCCACCACCAGCCCCAGGCTGTGCTGGCCGGACGGGCGCGACACCGACATCGCTTCGGCGAGGCTCGCGCCGGCCGCGCCCCGATGGGTGAGCACCTTGCGGATCAGCTGCTGCAGCTCCCGGTTGATGCTCGGGTAGGACGCCTCCAGGCGGTTGCCCACCACCTTCAGGCCATCGGCGCGGGCCAGCACCTCGCGGGCGGCCAGGTTCTGCTCGATGATCTGGCCGCTCTCGTCGAGCACCACCGTGCCCACCGCCAGCCGGCCCATGGCCCGCGCATAGAGCGCGCCGATGTGCTCGCGGCGGCCGAGCTTGTTGTTGATCAGCAGCGCCTGCCGCAGATGCGGCAGCAAGGCCTCGCAACGCGCCTTTTCCGCCGCCGAGAAACGCGGCGCGCTCTCCGGCCGGGTGATGCGGAAGCGCAGGCGCCCCGCGTCCGGCGTGGAGATGTCGGCGCCCATCACATGGAACACGTCATGGTTCATGCACCAGTCCCGGTAATAGGCACTGCCGCGCCACTCCGGCTCGCGCATCACGTCGTCCACCGTAAACACCCGGTCGGCGGGCATGTCCACAAAGGGCGTGGACGCATACGGGTAGGCCATGTAGCTCAGCTCCCCGCTGTTCACGCCCTCCGCCTCGCCGACGGCAATCATCAGCCCCGTGTCGGAATACTCCGGCATGCGCAGGATCAGCGTCACATAGTTGGCCCCGAAAATCTGCTGGAACTGGCTCAGCGCCAGCCCCCAGCGCTTGCTGTCCAGCGCCGCCGCGTAGAGGGCCGCCACCAGCCGGTCGTAGTCCACCACGTCGAGGTCTATCGTCGCCATCCCTGCGTCTCCGTGATTGGCATCGCCACGCCCTCGCCGCCGTCAGGCCACGGCCGGATAGTCGTTGTAGCCCGCCGCGCCGGCGGTATACAGCGTGCGCCGGTCGAAACGGGCCAGATCCAGCCCATCGCGCAGGCGCGCCACCAGATCCGGGTTGGCGATGAAATGCCGCGCGAAGGACACCGCCTCGCCGGCGCCGGACTCCAGTGCCGCAGCGGCGGACGGCGCATCGAAACCGTCGTTGAGGATCAGTGGCCCATCGAAATTGGCCCGCGCCAGCGCGAAGGCATCCAGCCCCGGCACGTCCGCCGGCGCACGCATTACATGGGCGTAGGCCAGCCCCAGGGGATTGGCCTGGCGCAACAGCTCGGCGTGGGTGGCAGCGGAATCCGCGTCGCGGGTGTCGTTGTAGGTGTTGCCCGGATTGATGCGGAAACCCACCCGCCCGGCACCCACTGCATCCGCCATGGTCTGCAGGCACTCCACCGCGAAGCGCACCCGGTTGGCGGCACTGCCGCCGTATTGGTCCGTGCGGGTATTGGTGCCCGAGCACATGAACTGCATCGGCAGGTAGCCGCTGGTGCAATGCAGCTCCACGCCGTCGAAGCCGGCCTCGATGGCATTCGACGCGGCGCGGCGGAACTCTTCCACCACCGCGGCCACCTCATCGGTCTCCAACGCGCGCGGCAGGTCGAAGGGCTGCATGCCGGCGCTGTCGGTGTAGATCTCGCCGGCCGCTTGCACGGCGGACGGGGCCACCGTCTCGACCCCTGCCGGCTTGATGTGTCGGCTACCAATGCGGCCAGCGTGCATCAGCTGCAGCACGATGCGGCCACCGCGGGCATGCACGGCATCCGTCACGCGCCGCCAGCCGGCCACCTGGGCGGCCGTCTCGATACCCGGCTGCCGGCAATAGGCCTGGCCGGTCACGCTCGGCCAGCAGCCTTCGGCAACGATCAGGCCCGCCGCGGCGCGGGCCGCGTAGTGCTCGACCATCAGATCGCCGGGCACGCCGTCCGCATCCGCCCGGTTGCGGGTCATCGGCGCCATCACGATGCGGTTGGCGAGACGCAGCTCGCCCAACTGCACGGGCTCGAACAAGGGCGCCACGGCGAGCGCGGCAAGGCTGGCACGTTCCATCTGCAGGCTCCCCGTTTACAGCGCCGTCACCAGCACCGACGAACGCCCGCCATCCACCGGCAAGGCCGCACCGGTGATGTAGGACGCCTCATCGCTGGCCAGGAACAGGATCGCGTTGGCCAGCTCTTCCGGCTGCCCGACACGGCCCATAGGAATCAGCTTTTCGGTGTTCTTGCGCGAAGCCTCGTCGGCCAGCATGCCGGCCGTGGCGGGCGTCTCGACCACCGCCGGAATCACCACATTCACGCGGATGCCGTGGGGCGCGCCCTCCGCCGCCGCCGCGCGGGAGAAATTGATCACCGCCGCCTTGGCCGCCGAATAGCCGGACATCCACGGCGTACCCAGCGTGCCGCAGATGGACGACAGATTGATGATCGAACCGCCCTTCCCCTTCATCAGCTTCATCGCGCTGCGGGTGCCCCAGAAAGTGCCGTCCACCGAGGTGCTGAAATTGGCGTGCCAGTCGGCGGTGGACGTCTCCTCGATGGAGCCCCAGGTATAGGCCATCGCATTGTTCACCAGGATATCGAACCGCCCGTGGCGCGCCGCGCAATCGGCCAGCGTAGCGGTAAAGCCCGCCTCGTCGCTCACGTCCGCCACCACCGCCTCGGCCTTGCCACCGGCCGCCACGATGGACGCCACCACCGCATCCAGCGGCTCGCGGCGGCGACCACAGATCACCACCGTCGCCCCCTCCTGCGCAAAGCGGATCGCGGTGGCCGCGCCAATGCCCGTACCACCGCCCGTTACGAAAGCGACCTTGTCCTGCAAGCGAAAAGCCATTGTCTGTCTCCTGAACCAGCCCACCCGCCCCGGACGACGGACGGTGCGTAATTGGAAGTTCAAGCCGCGCCCGGACGGCACAAGCCCAGCCCACCCCGGCCCAGCCTGCGAGACGCAGCCTATTAGGGTTGAGCAGCGTGACCATCGTCCGATGGGACTAGGGGTGTGCTACAGCAGTGCGAAGTTGATGTATGGCGGCGTGAACAAGAGATATCGCGCGTGTGAGATCAACATTGGTGCGTGTGAGAAGAACTTTCAGGCGTGTTACCTCTTCGTGCACGCGTGAGAGTTGATCTCACACGCGTGCACGAAGAGGTAACAGCGGTGCACGTTGAATGTTGGTGCGTGCACCTTGAGCGTGCACGGGTGTGAGGTCTTCGTGCACATCCCAAAGTTCTTCATGCACCGGTGCACGGAGAACTTTGGCGCGGCCAATACCTTGACTGAAGGCGTGAGACGAAGCCCGGCCAGGAGATATCGACTGTGCGTGGGATGGCGGGCCTCCGTCGCACAGGCAAGGTCGTTGTCATGGACAACATGTCTCGAGCTTGCTAACGAATCTGTTTGAACTAGGCTGATACAGAAGTGGCGCCATTCATAGCGACTACCCATATCTGGATGGAATTCCGCTACCGGAGTAGTGGTAGGCGCAGGTGGGCAGTGGATGCACGACGGCAACGGACTTGCCATCTGTAAGGCATAACCAAACATTCGGGGAGACCAGTCATGGAACTCACGCTGTATTACGCCACCAATCGCAAGCATGTCGGCCGGGACCGGATGCACCCCACTTCCTACGGCACCAAGTTCAGCGACGACGGCATGGAGAACCTGCGCTTCGGGGTGGTTACGGTGCAGGCAGAAGACGCCGAGGTCAATCGCCATCTCGGCAAGCGCATGAAGGGTTGCGGTGTTGGCGACGGCGAAGAACTGGGCGGATATCTCGCCAAGTGCGCCAAGTCGGCAGACATCAGCGCTTACGAAGAAAAACTGTCCGGCGATATCCACGAGAACAGCCAAAGCGACGTAAAGCTTGGCTCGCAGGCCCTGTTCGCCAACGTCGAAGCCGTGATGCGGAACGCCAGTGACGTGCTGGTCTATATCCACGGCTTCAATGTTTCCTGGGCCGAAGCGGTGGGATCGGCACTGGCGCTGCAACTCATGCTGCGCAATGCGCCCGGACGCGACCCCAAGCAGGATGTGGTGGTCGTGCTGTTCAGCTGGCCGTCCGACGGCATGGCCCTGCCCTGGGTCTCCTACAAGTCAGATCGCAGCGAGGCCGCCGGCTCGGGTGCCGCCGTGGGCAGAGCCTTTCTGAAGGTGCGGGATTACCTGGCTGGCATCCGCGACGGTGCAAAGAAGGGAGGCCGTGAGGTCTGCGGCCAGGACATCCACCTGCTCTGCCACTCGATGGGCAATTACGTCCTGCAGAACGCCTTGGCACGGGTCGCCGATTTCACTCCGGGCAACGTCCTGCCGCGCATATTCGAACACGTATTCCTGTGCGCACCAGACGTGGACGACAACGCCCTGGAAAAAGGACAGCCGCTGGCAAACCTGGACCAGATCGCGCGGCAGGTCACGATCTATTTCAACAGGGAAGACAAGGCCATGGTGGTATCCGACTACACCAAGGGCAATCCCGAACGCTTGGGAGGCGCCGGCGCAGCGCGTCCGACCCTGTTGCACAACAAGATCAGCCAGGTGGACTGCACGCCAGTGGTACATGGGGTCACTGAACACAGCTACTACCAGACAGGATCGATCAACGCCGATATCCGAGCCAGCATCGATGGCTGGCCGCAGGACGACACACGCCGCCCGCGCCAGCGCAGCGCAACGACGGAAAACGTTTGGGTGATGAAGCCGGTGTGATGGCATGGGACGGCTGGTGGGGGCTTACCTATTGGCCTTCCCCAGACCATTGGAGAAAACATAAACGCTCCAGCCCTAGGACCTACGGTAACGATCTATTTTTGATTCTTAAACAGAGATAAATCGATCCTTTTGTGAGGGCTTCTGAGTGACTTTTTCAAAGAAACTCGTTGAACTCAACCACTATTAGGCCATAAGCCCACAGAAAGTAGATAACAATAAGAGCAATGTAATCGCCAATCTTATATTAAATTTTTTAATACGACCCATCTATTGCGAGCCGCCGAAATTTTAAAACCCACACAACAACGAATGCGCCTTCGACCTTCTAACTATTTTGGAAAAATCTCCGAAATCGGAGAGTCGATTGAGAATAATAACAGGCGGGCACGAAAACGGAAGGACTGCTCCAGCACGAAGTACCATCAAATTTACTATATATTTATTGGGGGCCTTGACAATGTCCGAATTGAAAGAAGTATTCGAGGCTATTGGCATAAACCCTGTTATAGGGGCCACGATTACAGCACTTTTTGGCGCGCTACCAAAGCTTCAAGAGACATGGGAGGCTTGGCGTGGGGAAGAAAAGGACGTCAAAGCTAACAAGACGTTTCTTGAACACCTGAAGATTCGTTTAGAAGTGCAAGCCCTAGCTAAAGCTGCAGGGCAAGACCCACATACTTTGCACCTTCCCCCTCTTCCCCATTTGCCGAATATTGCCAAGCCGCTAACTCCGGCTGACATTCTATCTCCAAAGGGCCGCTTGCTTGCTTGCTTATTTGGCACATCAGCTGTGCTCATCCCAATTGGTCTCATCTTGGCCATACTTGGTGGGTTCATTTTTAATGAAGACTCAAACCTCCTTGAGGGCTTCTTTTTCATTCTCTCAGGTGGGGCAGTATTTTTGAGCGCAGGTTATGCTATTGCTATATTTTTTTCTAAAATTCCTTTTCGGCATCGATGGCAGGCGGGAGTATTCTCAGCAATTGCAACCCTTACTATTTTCTCTATTATTATCCACGCCATCCTTTCAGACTTCTACAAATCAATATCGATTGGTATTTAATAGATAAATAAGAATTTCATTCAATTGATCAACCGATAGGCCCGCTCTCCATCTCGATCTGCTTTGGCTTTCTCACAACGCACTCGAGGTAGTTCAGAACAAGTCTGGTCAGCAAATTGGCGAAAGAGTTGCTTGACCAGCTCAGCGCCCGCCTCGCGCAGTTGCAGGCCATGCTCGCGATGACGCGCAGCAATGCCGCGGAGATGTTCCGGCGCATGGATGCGGAGTATCAGGAGCACTACCTTTGGGCTTGCGGGATGATTGCGGACGAGGCCCGGGACTTGATGAGGCTGGTCGAGCGGCGTGCTCTGCCAGCGGGAGAGAACGCAGCTTGAAGCGCCCTTCTGTTGGCTGAACCCCTGGGCGGAGTGCGAAAGATCCGTATCATTGACCCTATCCGCCCTGGAGCCCGTGATTTGACCGACAGTATGGATTCTTCAGAAATTGACCCGCATCTGTTCCGTGCGCTCTTCGATGCGGCTGCGGATTCGATCATCATCTGTTCGGAGCAAGGCGTTGCGGTTCAGTGCAATCCGGCCACGCTGGATTTGTTTGGCTGTAGCGAGGAAGAAATCATTGGCACCTCGCCAGCGGACTGGTCGCCGGAATTTCAGCCGAACGGGCGGCCGAGTGCTGAGATGGCGGGCGAGCTATTCGCGCGGGTCCGGGCCGGAGAGACGGCCCATTTTGAATGGGAGGACCGGCGCGCAGATGGCTCGGCATTCGCGGTTGACATCACCGTTCGCCTGGCGCGCGTGGGGGATCGGGATTTCTTTGTTGTCATCAGCCGCGACATCACCCTGCGCAAGCAGGCTGACGTCCGCTTGCGTGCCCGTGAAAACCAGTTGGCCGCCATTTACGAGAATGTTCATGACGCGGTCTTCGTCATCTCCGTGGAAGAAGGGGCGCAATTCCGCTTTGCCTCGGTTAATAGGCGTTTTCTGGAAGCGATCAATGTGCCCGCTGCGGATGTTGTCGGGAAGCGAGTTCAGGATGTCATTCCCGAGCCGTCTTGCACGATGGTTATCGGCCACTACCTGCAAGCCATAGACGAGCGCAAAACAGTCCATTGGGAAGAAACGACCCCCTACCCCGCCGGCCTGAAGGTCGGGGAGGTCAGCGTGGTCCCGGTATTTGATGGTAATGGCGTCTGCACTCAACTGATCGGCACCGTGCATGACATTACCGAACGGAAGAAACATGAGGCCGAGTTGAAGCGTCACCGCGATCACCTCGAAGAGGTGGTCAAAGCGCGCACGCACGAGCTGTTTCTTGCCAAGGAGGCCGCCGAGGCTGCAAACATCGCCAAGAGTACGTTTCTGGCCAATATGAGCCATGAGATTCGTACCCCGCTCAACGCCATCACCGGCATGGTGCACCTGATGCGGCGCGCCGGCTTGCCGTCGGATCAAATTGAACGACTGGTAAAGATCGATGCCGCCAGCCAGCACCTGCTGGCAATCATCAATGCGACGCTCGATCTATCCAAGATCGAGGCCGGCAAGCTGGTTCTGGAAGAAAGCGCTGTCAACATCGATGGCATCGCGACCAACGTCGCGTCCCTCCTTCAGGAGGAGGCAAAGGCCCGCAAGCTCAAGCTGATCGTCGACAGCCCGCCCTCGACACACCGGGTGTTGGGCGACCCCACCCGCTTGCAACAGGCCCTGCTCAACTACGCCAGCAATGCGATCAAGTTCACCGAAACGGGCGCCGTCGTCCTGCGGGTGCGCGCGGAGGACGAGACCACTGACGAGGTCCTGGTACGTTTCGAGGTCGAAGATACCGGTATCGGCATTCCGAAAGACACCCTCTCGAGGCTGTTTTCCACCTTCGAGCAGGCGGATAACTCCATCACCCGCAAATACGGTGGTACCGGCCTCGGCTTGGCCATCACCCGAAAACTTGCCCGGTTGATGGGTGGCGAAGCTGGCGCAGTCAGTATGCTTGGCCGTGGCAGCACGTTCTGGTTCACCGCGAGGCTCAAAAAGGAAGGGCGTGCCGAAGAAGCGATCCCTGCGCCCCAGGCTGGTGCTTCTGAAGCGGCGCTGCTGAAGCTGCATCCCGGTTGCCGGATCCTGCTCGTGGAGGATGACCTGGTGAATCGTGAGGTGATGCTGGAACTGCTGAAGGACATCGGGCAGGACGTGAGCATTGCAGTGGATGGCATCGAGGCGGTTCAATTGGCTGAGAAAAATGAATACCGCCTGATCCTGATGGACGTGCAGATGCCCCGGATGGATGGTCTGGAAGCGACCCGGACGATCCGGCGATCGTCTCGTGGCACAACAGTGCCCATCCTCGCCATGACGGCAAATGCTTTTGCCGAGGACAAGCGGCACTGCCTGGAGGCCGGCATGAACGACTTTATTGCGAAGCCGGTAGATCCCGATGTGCTTTTTGAAACGCTCCTCAGGTGGCTTGAACGCACGAGGTGAGCCTTCGCCCCACCACAACCCCGCCCCCTTCCCTCACAATTCCCCGCTTTCAATCTCGACGCCATAGACATGCAAGTCATCATCGTAGGAGCCGGCAAGCTGGCGAAGGAGCTGCTCGGTTCGCTGGAGCTGGACACGCGGTATCAGGTTGTTTCGTGGGAGCAGCGGGCTCCGGGCGATGGGGAGGCCATCGTGGTCCATGCGGGGTCCGGGCGGGAGTTGGCGGCGGTCAGTGCGTTCTGCGCGGAGACCAGGTCGCCGCTGATCGAGCTGTCCACGGGGTCGGACGTCGAGGGGGGCGAGTTCGGCTTTCCGGTGGTGCTGTGCCCCAACACCAACATCCTGATGCTCAAGTTCATGGCGATGCTTGAAGCGTCGGGGCCGCTGTTCCGCGGCTACAAGATCGAGCTGGTGGAGTCCCACCAGGCGTCAAAGACGTCGGTGCCGGGCACGGCGGTCAGCATGGCCCATTCGCTGGGGCTGGCACCGGACGAGATCCAGTCCGTCCGCAAGCCGTCGGTGCAGCACGACACGCTGCACATCCCCGAGAACCAGCTCGCCCGCCACGCCTTCCACCGCATCCGCATCGAGGATGGGGCGTGCAGCGTGCAGATGGAGACGCGCGTCTATGGGGATACGCCTTACGCCAGCGGCGTGGCGCGCATCGTCGAGGCGGTGCATGCGCGACGGCTGGAAAACCGGGTGTATCCGGTAATGGAGTTCATCACCAACGGCTGGCTTTGATGTCGGCGTAGATCCACCCGGCACACTCCCGTCGGGAAGACGATCAACAGGGTCTGCGGCGCCCATGCCCGCCCTTTGAAGTCGCGTATTACCTCTTCGAGCGACTTGGCCGCCAGGCCTCAGACACAAGAATTCGGACAGGCTCGGACACGCCCGAGCCTCGTACTGCACGTCTGCACGCTCCGATTTAGCCCCTTACTGTCCAAATTTGAAGTGACACCTTACCCACTTGGCCAGCGCGGTTGTATTTATATCACGTTATGATCTAATTATCGGCAGCGCGAAGGCATCTCTCTATCCAAGCAGGCCGTAGAGGCGACGAACTTCACCGCTGGCAACACGCAAATAACTATCAGCAGGAGCCGAAGCTCCGCGAGTCGTCACCCCCAAACCCCAACGGAAGAGCCATGGATACCGTCACTATCTTGCTTTCTTCATTCATCCTGTCAGTCACAGGATTGTTCTTTTTCATCTGGTCTTTGCGCAGGAATCTGTTCGAGCGCAACGCCAAAGGCGCCCGCACGATCTTCGCTGCCGGGGAAATTGGTCATGTCGAAGATCCGGGCGCCACGCGGGCAGGCATCTCGGCCCTGCAACGCGTGGTGGCCCATGGTGGTGCCGATAACACACAGCCGGATCAGGGCGCCCTCCGCGCCCGGCTTGAAGCGGATCGCTCGAGCGCCAAACCGGCTTTCATCTTTCTGTGCTGCGCCGTCGTCTGGTTGGTGCTGGCCTCGTTTGCGGGGCTGACCAGCTCGCTCAAGCTGCACAACCCGGACTGGCTGACCAACACGCCGTGGCTGACCTTCGGTCGAATCCGGACGCTGCACCTCAATGTGGTCGCCTACGGCTGGGCGCCCATGGCGTCATTCGGCATCGCGATCTGGATGCTGCCGCGCCTTCTCAAGACGAAGCTGGTTGGAGGGCGCTATGCCATGCTCGGTGCCGTGTTGTGGAACGCGGCGCTGATTGCGGGCCTGGTCTGTATCGGCAATGGCATCAACGACGGCATGGAGTGGCTCGAGATCCCCTGGCAACTGGGGCTGTTCATGGTGGCCGGCGGCGCGATGATCGGCTTGCCGCTGATCCTGACCCTGCACCGACGCACCGAGAAGCACCTGTACGTGTCGATCTGGTACATGGGCGCGGCCCTTTTCTGGTTCCCTATCCTGTTCGTCGTCGCCAAGTTCCCTGGGCTTCATTTCGGGGTTGAACAGGCCACCATGAACTGGTGGTTTGGCCACAACGTGCTGGGGCTTTTCTATACGCCGATGGCCTTGGCGACCACCTATTACTTTTTGCCGAAGGTGCTCGGCCGTCCCATCCAGTCCTACAACCTTTCGTTGCTTGGCTTCTGGGCGCTGGCCTTCTTTTACGGCCAGGTCGGCGGCCACCACCTGATCGGCGGCCCGGTGCCGGAATGGATGGTGACGCTGTCGATCGTCCAGAGCGTGATGATGATCGTGCCGGTGCTGGCCTTCACGACCAATCAGTTCCTGACGCTCCGTGGTGTTCTGGCCGCCATCCCGCACTCCCCGACGCTGCGCTTCATCGCGCTGGGGGGCTTGATGTACACGCTCAGCTCGATCCAGGGCTCTTTTGAGGCGCTGCGCAGCATCAACACCATCACGCATTTCACGCACTTCACCGTTGCCCATGCCCACCTGGGGCTCTACGGATTCGTGACGATGGTGATGTTCGGCGCGATCTACTTCGTGATGCCACGCATCATGGCCTGGGAGTGGCCCTATCCGCGCCTGATTGAATGGCATTTCTGGCTGGTCGTTGTCGGCTTCGCTGTCTATTTCGTCGGCCTGACCATCGGCGGCGTCCTGCAAGGTCTCGCCATGGTCGACGCCACGCGTCCGTTCATGGATTCGGTGACCGTGACCCTGCCCTATCTGGAAGCGCGTTCAGTCGGCGGCGCGCTGATGACGGCCGGCCATCTGGTGTTTGCCTTCCATTTCGCGGCCATGGCCTTGCGTTATGGTCCCAAACGTACTGGTTCCGTCATTCTCGGCAACCCTTTTGCGGCCTGAATCATGGAAAACGAATTCAAGCTCATCTCCGGCGCCCTGGTCACCCTCGCCGTTTCCGCCAGCGCCCTGGTCGTCCTGCCCTATTTCCAGCTGCAGTCGGTCCGGCCTCCCGAAAAGCTCAAGGATTACAGCCCGGAAGAAGCTCAGGGGCGTCAGCAATACATCAGCGAAGGCTGCGTGTACTGCCATTCCCAACAGCCGCGCGATGCCAGCCAGGCTCCGGATGCCAAGCGCGGCTGGGGCAGAGCCCCTGTTCCCGGCGACTACTATTACGACAAGCCCCACCTGCTGGGCACCATGCGTACAGGCCCCGATCTGTTCAACATTGGCGCCCGCCAGCCGAGCATCGACTGGCAACTCGGCCACCTGTACCAGCCCCGGGCCTATACCCCGAACAGCATCATGCCGGGCTTCCCGTATCTGTTCGAATTGAAGGCGCAGGCCGCGGCCGGCGACAAGGTAGTGACGCTTCCCCCGTCGTTCGCGCCGGCCAAGGGCGTGATCGTGGCCAAGCCTGAGGCCATCAGGTTGGCCAAGTATCTCCTGTCGCTTGACCACACCTACCCCATTCCAGACGCCGCACAGGCTAAATAGGAATTCAGAGCCATGACCTTACATTCAAAGCGTGGACAGGCCATCCATGACGCCCATTTGCGCGAAAACCCCGAACCCCACGAGTCGTCGACGCCGATTCCCGTGCTCCTGCTGGGCTTGGTCGCAATTTTGCTCGGCTGGGCCATTTATTACATTGCGACTGCGAATCCACGTACTCCGCCGCAATTCGGCGACCGGCGTACCCTCTCGGACCTTTCCGCCACCGCAGCGGCGGCACCTGGCGCGGCAGTGGACGGTGCGCAGATCTTTTCGGCGCAGTGCGCGGCCTGTCACCAGGCGACCGGGCAAGGGATTCTTGGCGTATTCCCCCCGCTGGCCGGGTCGGAATGGGCGACGGGAAAAGAGCGCCTTATTGTGCAAATCCTGCTGCACGGCATCGATGGTCCGATCACGGTGAAAGGTGCGAGCTATCAGGGAGCGATGCCGAATTTCGGCGAGAAGCTCAACGACGCCGAAATCGCTGCGGTGACGAGCTACGTCCGGAAACAGTGGGGCAACACGGCCAGCCCGATCAGCCCGGCTACGGTTGCGACCGAACGTGACGCCACCAAGGCGCGCAGCAAGCCCTGGACGGGGGGCGACGAACTGGCGCAATTTCGCTAGCCGGAAGTCGGGACGAGACGAGATGCGGACGCTGCTCGCCTTGCTGTGCGTGGCGCTGGCCGGCGGCTCCGCCCTCGTGCTGACCACCGACGGGCTGCGCGCCTTCACCAGTGAAGACGCGCGTCGGCTTGACGTTTCGGAGGCCCCGGTTCAGCTGCCCGCTCTGGAGGTGCTGGGCACGGACGGCAGGCCGGTGTCCCTGAGCGATCCGGACCGTGTGACCCTTCTCGATTTCGTCTATACCCGTTGTGAAACGGTATGCCGCACGCTCGGAAGCGAGTTCCAGCAACTGCAGACCGAAATCCGTGCGCGCGGCTTGCAGGACCATGTTCGCCTGCTCAGCATCAGCTTCGACCCTGAGCACGACACGCCAGCCGAGCTTGCCGCCTATGCCCGCCACCAGCGCGCCGACGGCGCCGTGTGGCAATTCGCGGCACTCGCCAACGCCGCGGATTTGCCAAAACTGCTCGGCAACTTCGGGATCGTCGTCATCCCCGATGGGCTGGGTGGCTTTGAGCACAATGCAGCCATACACGTGGTGGACCAGCGTGGCCGCCTGGTACGGATCATGGATCTCTCCAATCCGGCCGCAGCGCTGACGGAGGCGCTCGCAAGAGTTGCGGCGGGCAACGCGCCGAAAGCACGGGCCGGTTCATGAAGAACCGCCCTGGTGTCCTTATCGCCCTTGGCCTGCTGCTGTTCCTGGCGATACCTGCGGTGCGCGGCTGGTTTGAAAGCCATATGACGCGGCACATGCTTGTCCAACTGCCGCTGATCACCGCCACAGGATGGTTGCTGGCTGGCGGCCGTGAACCAGCGCGAGCCTCACCTCTCCACGCGTGGAATGCCTACGGCCTCACCGGGCTATTGCTTGGCGTGTTGGCAACGTCGTTCTGGATGATCCCCCGTGCCATCGATGCCGCGCGCCTCCTGCCGTGGGCGGAGGCGGCCAAGTTCGGCTCGCTGCTCGCCGCCGGCGCCGCATTTCGATACTCGTGGCCGCTGGCCGGTCGCATCGTGCAGGCATTCTTTATCGGCAACTGGTGCTGGATGGCAGCTGTCGTCGGCCTGCTTTATCAGGACGCGCCAACCCGTCTGTGCGCCGTGTATCTGGCCGACGAACAGATCAACGCCGGATTCTGGCTGGTGGTCGCCGCCCTGCTGGCATTTCTCGCGTGGTGTCTCGATCTTTGGTGGAGTGGGGATTTACGGCGGCTCCTCGGGGACGACCAGGTTCCGATGGACGCTGCGGATCATGTGAAATCCTAGACGGCGACGTTTTAGAATCCGGGGATCGACTCAGCTGCACACGATACGAATGCCGAATGTAGATCCCTGCAACCCCACGAATTCGCCCCCAGCGGAAAGCCCCTCCGACCTTCCCGTCACCCTCTCCCAGGACGACTACCGGCGGCTATCCCATGTCCGCTACCAACTGAGGCGCTTTTTGCGATTCAGTGAAGATATCTGCCATGCGGAAGGCCTCACGTCCCTTCAGTATCAGCTGCTCTTGCACGTGAAGGCCATGCGCGGAAAGGACTGGGCCAGCGTCGGGGAACTCGCCGAAAAGCTGCAGGCCAAGCACCACGGCGTTGTGGCCCTGCTGGATCGCTGTGAGAAGCTGGGTCTGATCCAGCGACGCATCAATCAGGAGGACCGGCGTCAGGTGGAGATTCATCTCCTGCCCGAGGGGGAAAAAGTGCTTGAGCGTCTGGCGGTTCTGCACCAACCCGAATTGCGGATGCTGGAGAGCTCATTCAGTTTGCCAGCAGCAGAAAGCGGTGCATAACCGATTCGCCGTGCGAATTCACGAGCGGACAGCGGACCGCAAGGCGCCGCTTGCGGAGAATCCGATGGCTAGTGCAGCACTTCATAGCGAGCGCCCATCTTGAGGTGAGACGCTCCCCGATGACGCAGGATGCATACAGGCGCCAGCGGTTGATGAAGAAGGGGGACGCCATGTGGAACACAGTGATGGCCATCGTGGCCATGCTGATCATTGCGGGCTGTGACAACCTCACACCGTCTCCCCGAGCTGCGACGGAAGCCCCCCAGAAAATATCGGTTGCCTATACCTACCAACCGCAAAGCACCCTGATCCATGTGGCAGTCGCGAAGCGCTATTTTGCGGACGAGGGTCTGGATGCGCAGTTGCTGCAGCACACCCACGGCAAGGAAGCGCTGCAGTCGGTTCTGGATGGAAAGGCCGACGTGGCCACCGTGGCGGAGACGCCAGTGATGTTCAGCATCCTCAGCGGCGCCAGGATCTTCATCCTTGCCAATATCGAGTCGAGTACCCTCAACAACGCCATCGTCGCGAACACGAACGCCGGCATCAAGACAGCGGAAGACCTGAAAGGCAAGCGCATCGGCTATACCCCCGGCACCACCTCGGAGTTCTTCCTCGATTCGATGTTGACTGCCAAAGGTCTCGCCAAGAGCGACGTATACGCCGTGGCGCTGAAGCCCGACGAAATGCAGCAAGCCATGGTGGCCCGGCGGGTGGATGCGGTATCGACCTGGAACTATCCCGTCACCCAGATCAAGCATCAGCTGGGCACAAGCGGCGTGGTCTTCTATGACCGGCAGATCTACACTGAAACCTTCAATATCGCGGCCAAGCAGGACTTCGTCGGCAAGCATCCGGAAACGGTCAGGCGCTTTCTCCGCGCGCTGATCAAGGCCGAAGAGTTTGTGGAGCAGCATCCCGCCGACGCGCAGGAGATCGTTGCGACGGCGGCAAATATCGACAAGAAACTGGTACAGGAGGTCTGGGATGCGTTCAATTACAAGGTTGTCCTCGATCAGACGCTGCTGCTGACCCTGGAGGATGAGACCCGCTGGGCGCTCAAGAACAGGCTCACCGAACAATCGGACATGCCGGACTATGCCAGCTACGTCTATCTGGATGGACTGATGGCGGTGAAGCCGGAGGCCGTACTTATCCGCAAGTAAAGCTGCATGAGCGTTTCTGCCAGGCTAAGAATCATCTCTGCCCTTGCGGCGGCAGCGCTACTCGCGCTGGGCGGGATTCTTGTCGGCACTTTCCGCGAATTCAACTTTGCCAAGAGCAATGCGACGCTGGCCAATGCGATCAGCGACAATTATTTCCAGCGTGCCGCATTTCGGGACCAGTATTTCCTGTTCCGCGAGAATCACCTGCGTGCCACCTGGGAAAAGAAGCGAAGGCTCGCCGATGAATTGCTGGGTGAGGCCACCGAGAAGTTTACGCGGGAGCGGGAAAAGCGCCTCCTCGAACAGTTGCGCAGGAATACGGACGACGCCACGCAACTGTTCCAGCGCATCGTCCAGAACACCGAAGCCCTGAAGAACCCCGGCACCAACAAACTCATCCACGAAGAGCTCGACAGACGGCTGTACAGCCAGCTCCTGCTCAAGGCCACCAGCCTGCAGAATGCGGCCCTGGCCCTGCAAAGCGCCACGGATGAGCGCGTCGAGGCCACCTATCGACGCCTGAGCATTACGGTGATCCTGTTTGCCTTCACCCTCGGCATCGGCTCCATCATGCTCACCCTTCACCTGAGCAGGTTGTTGAAGGAGCGCCTGCTCCCCCTGCACGATGGCGCGCAGATGATCGCCGACGGCAATCTGGAATACCGGATCGAGGATGGCGGCGCCGATGAGTTCTCCGATCTGGCCCACTCGTTCAACGAGATGGCGATCAAGATCCGCGCGATGCAGCTGGATCTCGCCAACCGGGCCGAGGCGGCGGAGGCTGCCAATCGCGCCAAGAGCGCCTTTCTCGCCAACATGAGTCACGAGCTGCGCACCCCCATGAACGGCATCATGGGCATGATCGAACTGGCGACCCACCGCGCCACCGATCCGAAACAGCTCGACTGGCTCAACAACAGCAAGGCCTCGGCCAGGCACCTGCTGTCCATCATCAACGACATTCTCGATTTCTCGAAGATCGAGGCGGGCAAGTTCCAGCTGACGGAAGAGGAGCTGGATATCCGCGTCCTGCCCTTCAATGTCTACTCAATGGTGGCCGAGAGCGCCGCCGCCAAGGGGCTACAGCTCAAGATCGACGTGGCCAGCCTGCCGCCCAGACTGCTGGGCGACGCCACGCGCCTGACCCAGGCCCTGCTCAACCTGGTAGGCAACGCCATCAAATTCACCCGGACGGGTTCCGTCACCATACGCGCCATCCAGGCAGACGAGGACGAGCACACCGTCGCGCTGCGTTTCGAGGTCATCGATACGGGCATCGGCATCTCCCGGGAGACCATGTGCCGCTTGTTCTCGCCCTTCGAGCAAGCCGATGCATCGACGGTCCGCCGCTATGGCGGCACGGGCCTCGGCCTGGCCATCACCCGGCGGCTGGCCCAGCTGATGGGCGGAGACGCGGGGGTCGAGAGCGTCCTGGGCGAAGGCAGCACCTTCTGGTTTACGGTGCGCCTGCGGAAGGCGGAAGGCGACAGCCCCGCTTCCATCCCGGCTTCAGAGGCCGCGATGGCTGAGCAGTTGCGCGAACGGCATGCCGGAACGCGTGTATTGCTGGTCGAGGACAACGAGGTGAACCAGATGGTCGCCCAGGCGATGCTGGAAGAGGTCGGCCTGGTGTGCGACTTTGCTGAAGACGGCGAGATTGCCGTCGAAAAGATGCGCGATGTCCGGCCGGGCACTTACGCCCTGATCCTGATGGATATTCAGATGCCCAGGATGGATGGCGTCACCGCGACGAAACTCATCCGCCAGCTGGAAAGCGACAAGAAGACGCCCATCATCGCCATGACCGCCAATGCCTTCAGTGAGGACGAGGTACGCTGCCTGGAGGCTGGCATGAACGACTTCGTTTCCAAACCGGTTGCCCCCGACAGGCTCTACGGTGTGCTGCTGAGGTGGCTTGCGTAAATTAGCGCACAAAGAATCGGCCCGCTACAAGCCATCTCTCGCCACCGAACGCACACACTCCATGATCCACGCGCAGTGAACCCCGTGGAACCAAACGTAGTCCGCGCAGGCGAAGGCGCCGATCCACGAGGCGGCGACGACGATCAGGTCGCAGCGGCCGCTCTTCCACCACTTCAGGGAATGGCGGCAGCACAACCAGGGGACACCGAGCGGATTGGGCCAATCCGCCAGCAGGTGCATCACCCCACCGATGGCAAAGCCCACGCCCAGCGCTGCCAGGGAGTTTTTTCCAAGCTGTTCATAGGAATAGAAAAGGAGCGCGATCCAGGCCAGCCCCCAGTGCGTCAGGGTTCGATGGGTGATCCACAGGCGGCGCGACCGCGACCACCATGCCACTTCCAGCCAGTCGGGGGCAGTACTGCCGGCCAGGCCCATCACGAAGCTCAAGGCGCTCCACATTTGATAAGGGCCGCCAGCGCCAGAATGGGCAACGACGGCCGCCGCGATCACCGCCGCGGCCCAGCCGGTGGCGTGGTGCGCTTTGTTTGAAGCCATTGCTCGACAGCGTTCTTTTCCCGCACGGGAAAAACGAAGGGGCGCAATGGTGGCAGAGTATTGAATAAAAATACAGTTCTACAAAGCCCGAAGGCGTAGAACATTCAGCCGGGCATCAACCCCGGGCGGACATCCTGGTTCGGGGGCACGGCAACCGACGAGACGTCGCTGCGCAGGGCATTGCTCACCCTGGCCGGCAGGAGATCGCCGGCCACAAAGGCGCGTTCTACCGTTCTGGCCAGATATTCGGTGAATTCCTGAATGCAGGTCTTGCCCTTGAGATGCAGCAGCAATTGGCCGGCCCCTTCGGTCGTCAGGCCTGCGACAACGCCGTCGGCACCGACGCGATAGTCCACCGTGATGCTGCACTGGGGGGCGAGGACTTCGACGCGCGCCACGCCGTCAAACTCTTCCGCAAGGAAATGGAATGTAACGGACTTTGCCTGGAAGGCATTGCCCGGCGCAGGGGCAAGGGCTTCGCCCTGAACATGCGCAGCCAACTCCTTGGGTGCAACGTGGCACCGGCATGCCACCACGACGGGCGCCGGCGTAGGCAGTTGACGCGCCACACGCTGCGCCGCTTCAAACGCATCGAAGGCTTGCACCAACCGGGCCGGTCGATCAAGCAAAGGAACAGAAACGGAAAAGACTTGCAGGATGAACACCTTTTACGCGTAAGCGCCGGTCTGCATTTGAGAGGCCGCTTTTCGTTCGATTCGTAAGACTAGCGCAGGGACATTACAGGGAGATGTCCCTTATCCGGTCGCAAGGACGGCTCGAGTTAGCTGAGCTCGAGGACCTGGACTTCGGCGCGGAAGCGTCTTGCGGCCCGCTCGGCGACGTCCACAGCTTCCGACGACAGGGTTCGGGCCAGCTCGTACGCGGCTTCCTGCCCCGCCGCGATGGCATGCATGAACTGGCCGGCCATTTGGGCCGCATCGAGCGGGAGCACGGGCCCGACGGCGATCGCATCGTCCCATTCGCTGCGCAGCAAGGCCGCGCGTAACCAAGCCGGCGTCAGCGGCAAACCCTGCTGGAGCTCTCCGGGCGGATCTTCCGAATCATCTCGCGGATACAGCGCGATGACACACGCCGTTTCACCCTCTGGAAGAGGCGGCAGCGCGTGCGGCAGGGGCAGGCTGACCCCGCAGGGAATCCATGCCAGCGGCCCATCGACGAAATCCGGCGCAAGGGGCAAAACGAATGAAGTGCGCAGATTCAGGAGCACCGGCACGGCCAGGTAGTCGCTGGGCACAATTTCGGTGGATGGGCGGGTCGTAAGCGTAGCGGCGGACAACAAGGACACCCCAGCACGATGTTTCGATGGGCTCAGATGTTGGGCCGATCGACAGCCGGCGAAAATGAAGCAATTACTTGACTTCGTGAAATCCGGAAAATCAAAGATGGCGTGGCCGCCCGTGTATAGCCCCATGCGACGCCCAACCCTGGTGAGCCAGCATGACGATTGGCACATCGTCGTCGGCCCACGGGCCGCTCAGGGGCGCTTGTGGGTCACCCGCGTGAGCATGCACACCGAGCCGTCCACATCGATGCAGGCGGCAATTTGCGCTGGCAAGCTCTGCCACAGCGTCGTGCCGTCGAAGATTTCGGCAATCTCCTCCGGCGATCCAAACCAGGCTTCGAGCACGGCGGCGTATTCGTAGCCGGGCGGCGGCACCCCATGCACCTTGTTGAAGACCAACCGGCTCGCCCGCGCCAGGGTCGGCGAAGCGCGCCACATGGATGGCGTGCTGGCATGGACAGCACGGGCGAAGTCACCGCAGTTCACTCCGGTGCGCAAGCGCAGGAAGCCGATGACGCAGGTGCCGCTGACCGGCCCGCAGTACAACAGCGATTCATGGGCGACCAGGGTGAAATCGCGCACATAGGTGGAGAACACCCGCGGTTCGTCCGGCCGCATGACGCGCAGGGTTTCCTCGTCGCTCCAGATATCGTCAGCGGCCTGACGGTCGCGCAGTCCGAGCAAGTTCACTCCGTCGTAGTCCGCCGACGCGCCGGCCAGCGTGGCCGGCCGGTCGAGGATGCGGGAGCACTGGGTAACGGTCAGCACCTTGTCGCGCACGTTGGTACACCGGCTGCCGAGGGCCGAGTGCTCCCGCCAGGCCTGCGGGAAGTCCTCCGCCGCCAGGGCGGGGTTGCGCCTGGCGAGGTAGATCATCTTCCAGCTCATCAGCGGACCCGGATGCGCGGATCGGGCGCGTCGCGCCGCAGGTTGGCGAGGAAGCCTTCCAGCGGTGCTGCCGGCGCCACTTCGGGCAGGCTGTCCTTGTCCGGGCGCTGGGCCCAGAAGGCTTGCCAGGACGGGAACAGCGAATGGAAGCTGCCATCATAGGGCTCGCGGCCGGGCCAGCGCATCTTGCGCTCGCCGATCGGCGGCTTGTTGAGATCCACCGCATACCAGTAGCACGGCAGGCGGCGGCGGAAGTACCAGCGCCCGTCGATGCGCTCGTAGTCGTCCCAGTAGAGCATCTGCATGATCACCCACTCGGGGCCGGTCTCATGCTCGTTCTTCGAGTACACCACGCCGACCGCGTGGTCCGGGTCGGTGAACTCGATGATGTGCTGGCCCACATGGTGGGATGTACCGGAGAACTGCTCGCGCAGGGTCTCGTCGACCCAGCCCTTGAGGGCCGCACGGCCGGTGCCACGACGGCCGACGCGGATGTCCGGCGCGAAGAGGTTTACATGCGCGTCGAGGTCGCGCATGTCGAGGGACAGGGAATACTTGCCGGCGAGCTGGCGGATCTCCTCGATGGATTCGAGGCGGTCCAGCCGCGCCAGGAATGCGTTGTCGGTCATCGCGGCGGCGCCTCAGATGAAGGCCATGCCGCCATTGACGGCAATGTTCTGACCGGTGACGAAACCGGCGTCGTCGCTGGCCAGGAAAACCGCCACGCCGGCGATCTCTTCCGGCTCGCCCATGCGGCCGAGGGGGATCGCACGGATCATGGCCTGGGTCCATTCGTCGGGGATGCCGGCCATCATCGGCGTGTTGGTCGGGCCGGGGACGATGGTGTTCACACGGATGCCGCTCGGTGCCAGCTCGCGGGCCGCGCTGCGGGTCAGGCCCATCACGGCGGCCTTCGACGCGCAGTAGTGGGCCGGGCCTTCGCCAGACATCGCGGCGGTGCTCGACACGTTGATGATCGCCCCCTTGGCGCCGCACTTCTGCATCAGGCGGGCACCCTCTCGGCTGCACAGGAAGGTGCCGGTGAGGTTGACGCCGAGGACGCGCGCCCAGGCTTCGTCGGGGGTGTCCACAAAGCTGTCCATCGAGCCGATGCCGGCGCTGTTCACCACCACGTCCACACGGCCGAAGCGGCTTTCAACGGCCTGGAAGGCTTCCGCCACGGAGGCGCTGTCGGCCACGTTGCAGGCCACCGCGAGGCCACGCTCGCCCAGGTCGGCAACCGCACGGGCAGCGGCTTCGGCGTTGATGTCGGCGGCCACCACCGAAGCGCCTTCGGCGGCAAAACGGCGAACGATGGCGAGGCCCATGCCCTGGGCGGCGCCGGTGACGAATACCACCTTGTTGTCGAACTTCATGCGGATCTCCTTCAGCGAATGTGGTGGGGTCGGAAGGGGCGCCCGGCAAAATGGCCGCAGCGCCCTGACGGCACCGATCATTCCCCGCCGGGCCATGCCCCAACATCGTCCGAGGAGACTAGGCCGGCAGCTGGTCTGAACGGACGATGCCGGCCGACGGCCCGCGCCACAGCATGGGCACTCTTCCTGTCGGAGCGCAGCCTTGAAGCCAGACCTCCCCCACCCGCCCGTCACTTGGCGCACCCACTACGCGCTGGCGGTGCTCGCCACCATCTATGTGTTCAACTACATCGACCGGTTGGTCATCTCGATCCTCGTCGAGCCGATCAAGGCTGAGTTCGCCATCTCGGACACCCAGATCGGGCTCTTGTCCGGCGTCGCCTTCGCTATCTTCTACACGCTGTTCGGCTTTCCCCTCGGCCGCCTGTCCGACCGTATCGGCCGCAAGCCGGTGGTGGCGCTGGCCTGCATAGCGTGGAGCGCCACCACCATGCTGTGCGGGCTGGCCACCAGCTTCGCGTTGCTGCTCCTGTGCCGCATCGGCGTGGCGGTGGGCGAAGCCGGCGGCACGGCTCCGTCGGTGGCGATGGTGTCGGAGCTGTATCCGGAACGGCGTCGCTCCACGGCGCTGGCGGTGTTCATGATGGGCCCCAGCCTGGGCGCGGTGATCGGCCTTGGTCTTGGCGGCTGGATCGCACAGACCTACGGCTGGCGCATCGCCTTCATCGCCATCGGCGCGCCAGGCGTGCTACTTGGCGCCCTGCTGGCACTGACGGTGCGGGCACCCCGCCCGACCGCTCGACGCCACGTCGACGACGCCGAGGCGTGGACCACCACCCTCGCCGCGCTGCTACGCACGCCGTCCTTCCTGTGGGTGATTGCCGCGGGCACGGCAGCAGCCGTCACCGGCTACGCGATGGGCACCTGGAACCCCAGCTTCCTGATCCGTAGCCACGGCCTCGACGTGAAACAGGCCGGCCTGCTGGTCGGCCTCGGCGGCGGGCTGATGTCCACCATCGGCACCCTCACCTGCGGTGCCGTGACCGACCGCCTCGTCAAGCGCGACCGGGGCTGGCAGCTCGGCGTCGCGGCCATTGCCTGCAGCCTCAGCGTGCCGCTGGGCGTGGCTTTCTACCTGTGGCCGGCGGGCACCGCCTTTCACGTCGGCAGCCTGCCGGTGCCGCAGGCTTTCCTGTCCTACCTGGCCTTCAGCTTCACGGCGACCTGGTGGTCGGTGCCCTGCTTCGGCGCCATGAGCCACCTCTTTCCGCCCCAGCGCCTGGCCCAGGCCACGTCCCTGTTCGTGATGTCGATGACGCTGCTCGGCGTCGGTCTCGGCCCGATCCTCGCCGGTGGCCTCAGCGACCTGCTGACGCCGGGCCTCGGCGCCGACGCGCTGCGTTACGCGCTGGCGGCGATCGCCAGTCTCTACGGCGTGACGGTGCTGTGCCTGCTGAAGGCCATTCCGCGTTTCCGCCAGCAGCGCAGCCTGGCTGCCGCGGCAGCATGAACCTAACGACTGTCCCCAAAGGAAATCCCATGTTCCACGCATCCAGCGCAGACCTCACCGCCGCGCCGCCGGTCCTCCTCGAACGTCCCGAAGACGGCGTCGCCGTGCTGCGCCTCAACCGTCCGAATGCCACCAACGCCCTCAGCCTGGAGCTCCAGGCGCTCCTCGCCCGCCACTTTGCCGAACTGGCCGACGACGACAGCGTGCGCTGCATCGTGCTCACCGGCGGCGACACGGTCTTTGCAGCAGGCGGCGACATCAAGAGCATGGCCGGCGTCGGCGCCATCGATATCCTGCGCCGCCACACCGAGCGGGTATGGGCGCCGATCCAGCACTGCCCCAAGCCGGTGATCGCCGCGGTGTGCGGTTATGCCTATGGCGGCGGCTGCGAGCTGGCGATGCTGGCCGACCTGATCGTGGCCGGCGAAGGGGCACGCTTCTGCCAACCGGAGATCCGCATCGGCATCATGCCCGGCATCGGCGGCACCCAGCGCCTGGTACGGGCGGTCGGCAAGGTCAAGGCAATGCGTATGGCGCTGACCGGCGAGCCGATCAGCGCTCAGGAAGCCTGGGTGGCTGGCCTCGTCAGCGACGTGGTGCCGGACGCCGAAGTGCACAACACCGCCCTCGCCCTCGCCCGGCGCATCGCCGCGATGCCGCCGCTGGCCGCCGAGCAGATCAAGGAGGTGATCCTGGCCGGCGTGGACGCCTCCCTCGACACCGCGCTGGCCCTAGAGCGGCGCGCCAATGCCCTGCTCTTCGCGTCCCAGGATCAGAAGGAAGGCATGCAGGCCTTCATCGAAAAACGCCCACCCCGTTTCGAGGGGCGTTGAACGCCTCACCCTCACGAGGAACATTCATGACCCAACCGCTGTTTTCTGTCGAAGGCCATGGCCTAACCACTGAAGCAGGACTCCACTCATCTGCGCCGGATCGACGGGTTTGGCCAGGAAGTCGTTCATCCCTACGTCAAAACAACGCTGCCGGTCTTCCATGAAGGCATTGGCGGTCATCGCAACCACCGGAATGTGCTGGAATGCCGGCAGCTGCCGGAGCGCCCGGGTGGCCGTAAGGCCATCCATGCGCGGCATCTGCATATCCATCAGGATCAACGCATAGGTATCGGGCGCAGCCCGCACCAGCATCTCCAGCGCCTCGACGCCATCCGGAGCAATATCCACGGCCAAGCCGAAGTCCCGCAGATTTTCCTCGGCGACGAGCTGATTGACCGGCTCGTCCTCGACCAGCAGCACTCGACTGCCGGCAAACCTGTGGCGCAGACAGTCTGCAGCGTTCTCCGGCACCTCCTGCTTCGGCTCCGGGCAATCCTCCATGGGCTTGGCAAGGCTTGCGGTGAACCAGAACATACTGCCCACACCGGGCTGGCTCTCGGCCCCCGCATCGCCGTCCATCAACTGCGCCAGGCGCTTGGTGATGGCGAGCCCGAGGCCGGTACCGCCATATCGTCGGGATATGGAATTGTCGGCCTGGCTGAAGGGACTGAACAGCGTCGACAATTTGTCTGGAGCGATGCCGATGCCCGTATCGCTGACCTCGAAACGTAGCCTTATCCGCGTCGCGTCTTCCTCTTCCCGCAGGACCCTTACCGTCACCGAGCCCGTCGCGGTGAACTTCACCGCGTTACTGACGAGGTTCAACAGGGCCTGCACCAGACGCGTGCGGTCGCCAAGGACGACCTCTGGCAGCGGGTCCGAAACGACCTCGATGTGAATGTTCTTGCTATGCGCCAGATCGGCCTGCATGGCGATAACCGAGGGCGCCAGCAAGCGAATGTCGAAACGCTCCTCGGCCAGCACCAGTTGGCCGGCTTCGATCTTGGAGATATCCAGTATGTCATTAACTATGCACAGCAAATGCTTGCCGGCCGCCTCGATCTTGCCGAGTTTGTCGGCCGCCTCATCGTTCTCATAGCGCCGCCTCAGGATGCCGGACAGGCCGATGATGGCATTCATCGGCGTGCGGATTTCATGGCTCATATTGGCAATGAAACGGCTCTTCGCCTCATTGGCCGCTTCTGCCATCTCCTTTGCCTGCCTGAGTTCGGAGGTCCGTTGCACCACCAGCCCTTCCAGCTCCTGATTGACGCGCAAGGTTTCCTGGCGCGCCCTCTTCAGGGACGAGAAATACAGCGCTATGAAAATCCCCGTCACCACCAGCAGATTGGCCGACACCGCCAGCAACGCAAAGAGGGATTCCCGCTGGGTCTCCAGCCGCCGCAGTTCGGGCACCGGCTGCAACAAATGAACGGTAAATCCGCTGCTCGCTTCCTTCGCACTGAGGAACAGGTACGGGATGCTCCGCTCGCCATCCAGCAGCATCAGATGCGGGTAGGTCTTAGCGTCGAAACGCGTGAGAGCGAGCGGCTTGAAGACGCTTCGAGAGTAGACGTCCTGCCGTTCCCGTTCGGGCATTGCCGACAGATCAACGCCTGGTAGCGTACGGAATTCCAGGGATTTGTTGCGCGCCAGCACCACGACGCCATAGGCGTCGGTGATGAACGCATCGATGTAACGTGTCCATCCATCGAGGCGTGTGAGATCCCGCTTGGCGGCAATCACCCCGACGATCCTGTCGCCCACGATGACGGGCGAAGAAAAATACAGGCCCGGAACCCGGCTCAACTTGCCAACCACATACTGGCGGCCCTGGCGGCCGTCCATCGCGTCACGGAAATACGCGCGGTCCGAATAGTTGGGCCCCACGAAGCTCAGCGGCTTGTCGAAATTGCTGGATGCCACGCAATCGCCCCGCGCATTCAGCACCCATAGCGCGTCTGCTTTCAACCTTGTCGCAGCGAAATCAAGGCGCCTACCGACCTGCTGCAAGGCAGGGTCACGCTCCCAGCGCTGCTTGCGCTCTACCAGGGGCAGGGTCGCCTCTTCCATGTGGCGCGCTTGGCGCACGAGCTCGGCGCCGATGAAATCCGCCCGCCCCAGCACGGCAGGGATACCCGCCAGGGATGACAGCGCGTCCTCGATGCTTCCGTCCAGGCTGTCGAGTTGTTGCTGGGCCAACTGGAGTTGCTGCCGGTAGGCCACATCCATCATGCGGTCGGTTACAACCGATGCCGCGATCCAGGAGACACAGGTAAGCAGGGTAACGACCAACAGGAGCAACGCAATCCTGCCCCGTCCTGGCACCCAGCTCAGGGTTACACCAGCCATGAATGGCTCTGAGTATCGATTTTTTCATTTTTATGATTATTATTGATTCATACTCTAAGTCATCCGCTCCCTGCAGACAGTGAAGTATTTCCACCTCCGACACGCAAGCCCCGCGGTGGGAGAACATTTCGGGCGGAGCCGGAGAGCACAGCCCCGAACATGGATTCGAGCGGGTTTTCAGGCAGACGCCCGGATGCGATTGAGTGCCGGATCGTTGGGCGGGTTCATCACGCACCAGGTTCCCGCTGGGTGATAGATGTAGGGCACGCAGCGGTTGCAGTGGGTGCAGCCCGACGTGTCCTGCGCGCCATTCCGCCATTTGGCGACCAGCGCTGGATCGTGGATCAGCGGGCGCGCCATGACCACCGCGTCGAAGCCCTCGGCCACGGCTTGGCGCGCGTTGTGCGGGCTGCTGACGCCGCCCAGGTAGCCGAGCGGCACCTTCACCGCGGCGCGGATCCGTCGCGAATAGTCGAGGAAGTACATCTCGCGGAAGTCCACCCGCGGCGCCCGGGCCTGGGCGGCCTTGAGCATCAGGCCGGTGATCCAGCTGCCCTTGAGCACCTTCTCCATCTCGTCCATCGCAAAGTTGCTGCCGAACATGAACCAGCCAGACTCGACGTTGCGCCCACCCGACAGCACCAGCAGGTCGGCGCCAGCCGCTTCCAGCGCCTGGGCGGTAACGATGCCGTCCTCCACCGTCGCCCCGCCGGGTACCCCGTCAGCCACGTTGATCTTGGCGAGCACCGCCATGCGGCTGCCAACCGCATCCTTGACCCGCGCCAGCACGGCGGCCGGGAAGCGCACGCGATTCACGGCGTTGCCGCCGAAAACATCGGTACGGCGGTTCGACAAGGGCGAGATGAACTGGTTGAGCAAGTAACCATGGCCCATGTGCAGCTCGACCGCGTCGAAACCCGCGTCCCGGCACAGCAGGGCCGCATCCACGAACTCCCGCGCCACCTGCTCCATGTCGGCCCGGTTCATCGCCCGATGCCAGAAGTTGCCACGCAGGAAGCCGGCCTTGTTGAAGCCACTGGAGGCGCTCATCGTCGGGCCATCCACGCGGCGCGACGTGACAAAGGAGCCGCCGTGGGTCAGCTGGTAGGAAATCGCGCCGCCTTCCCGGTGCACAGCGTCGGCCAGCGCACGCAGGTCTGGCAGGATCTCGGGACGCAGCCAGACCTGGTTCGGCAGCGTGCGCCCCACGTCGCTGACCGCACCGTAGGCCACGGTCGTCAGGCCGACACCACCGGCGGCGAGATCCCGGTGGTGCTTGACCAGAGCCCGGCTCGGCGCCCCTTCGACGACCATGCCTTCGTTGGCACCGGCGCGAATGACGCGGTTGCGCAGCGTGATCGGACCGAGCCGGAACGGCTCGAAAAGCATGTCGTCAGCCATGGTGGGCCTTTCGCGTAGGAATCGGATCGGGGCAGGATGGGAATCCGCTCAGGCCGCGACGCAGCTGCGCAACTCGTTCTTGGCGACCTTGTTGGACGCATTCACCGGCAGCGCATCGAAGAAGCGCACCAGGCGCGGCACCTTGTAGTTGGCCATGCGGTTGCGCGACCAGGCGATGAGGCCGGCCGCGTCCAGCGCAGCGCCAGCGCGTAGCACGACGCAGGCGCAGCCCACCTCCCCCATTCGCTCGTCCGGCACCCCGATCACCGCCACCTGGGCGATGGCCGGGTGCTCCGTCAGCGCAGCTTCGATCTCGGCCGGGTAGCAGTTGAAGCCGCCGACGATGAACATGTCCTTCAGGCGGTCGGTGATACGGAGGTAGCCGCGTGCGTCCAGCGTGCCGATGTCGCCGGTGTGCAACCAGCCGTCGGCATCGATGGTCTCGGCGGTGGCTTCGGGATTCTCGAAGTAGCCCTGCATCACGTGGAAGCCGCGCAGGCAGATTTCACCCGCCTCGCCCGCCGGCAAGGGCTGGTTATGGCTGTCGACGATACGCAACTCGGTGCCGGGGATGGCTTTGCCGCTGGTGCCGGCGATGGTCGCAGCGTCATCGTCCGGGTCGCAGATCGTCGCCAGCCCGCCGCATTCGGTGAGGCCGTAGGCGGTGGTCACCACCTCGAAGCCCAGCTCGCTGCGCATGCGCTCGACGAGCACCGGCGGAATGGTCGCGGCGCCGGTGACAGCGATGCGCAGGCTGGACAGGTTCGCCTCGGCCAGCCGCGGATGGGCCAGCATCGACAGGTAGAGGGTCGGCGGACCGGGCAGCACGGTCACCCGATCAGCCTCGATGCGCTGGAACACCGCTTCCGCGTCGAACACCGGGTGCGGCAGGATGGTCGCCCCGGCGATCAGGCAGGTCACCCAGCCGGCCTTGTAGCCGAAGGTGTGAAAGAAGGGATTGACGATCAGGTAGCGGTCGCCGGGCCGCAGGCCGATGATCCGCACGTACTCGGCGAAGGCCCGCAAGGTCGGCCCGTGGGCGTGCATGACACCCTTCGGCTTGCCGGTGGTACCGGAGGTGAACATCAGGTCGGCGGTGTCCCGCATGTCCACTGCCTCGGCCCGGGCGCGGGCGAGCGACCCGGCCACCTGGGCGCCGCCGGCCAGGAAATCCACCCAAGCCTGCGTGCCTTCCCCGATCGGATGCCCGTCACCAAGCACCACGACCCGTTCCAGCGTTGGCGGACGGTGCGGTGCCAGCATGGCCGGATAGTCGGCACCGAGGAATTCGCCGATGCAAACCAGCACCCGCGCGTAGCTGCGGGCCAGAATGTCGGCGGCCTCCTGGCCCTTCATGCGGGTATTGATCGGCACCAGCACGGCGCCGGCGCAATGCACGCCGAGGGCCGCCAGCACCCACTCGCTGCAGTTCGGTGCCCAGATCGCCACCTTGTCACCTGGCTCTACACCGCAGGCCATCAACGCCCGCGCCACCACCAACGCCCGGTCGGGCAGCTCGGCGTAGGTGATGCGCTGACCGTTCTCCTCGATGGCGATACGGGACGCGTGGTGACGGGCTGCGGAAAACAGCAATGCAGGAATGGTCGGCGCAATGGCCGGGATCGGCAGGTCGGGCATGGAGGCTGGCATGGCGAAATAGGTTCCAGGGTTACGGACGGGTCAGATGCTCATCACGAACTGGCCGCTGTCCACGCGCAGCTCGATGCCATTGACCGCGCGGGACTCGTCGGACGCGAGGAACACGATGGCGTTGCCCACGTCTTCCGGCAGGCAGGCCCGGAACATCGGGTCGACGTCGATGGTCAGCCGTGCCGGGTCGATGCCCGGCGGATAGGCCGCGGTGCTCATCGGGGTCAGGATGCCGTCCGGGTGCACCGAATTGCAGCGGATGCGGTACTTGCTGCGCCGGCAATGGGCGGCGACGGCACGGGTCAGCGCGGCGATGGCACCCTTGGAGCCGCAATAGGCCGCGTAGTCGTCCTTGCCGGCGATGCCGGCAATCGACGACATGTTGACGATGGAGCCGCCGCCGCGTGCCTTCATCAGCGCGACACCGGCCTTGCAGCCGAGGAAGACGCTGTCCGCGTTCACACGCATCAGGCGCTGCCAGTCGTCCAGGCTGGCTTCCTCGATACTGCCCTTGATGAGGATGCCGGCGTTGTTCACCAGCACGTTGAGGCCGCCGAAGCGTTCCCTCACCGTCTCCTCAACAGTGCGCCAGTCGGCCTCGGAAGCGGCATCCTGGCGCAGGAACAAGGCCTCAGGCCCCAGTTCGTCGGCCAGAGCACGGCCGGCGGCCTCGTTGATGTCGGTGATCACCACGCGGGCGCCCTCGGCGGCCAGCAGCCGCGCGGTGGCCTGCCCCACGCCGCTCGCCCCGCCGGTGACCAGCGCCACCTTGTCCTGCACACGTCCTGCCATGCTGCGTCTCCTTTTTGGGTCGTTTCTTATTGGTTGCGCGTTCAGTTGCCCGAGGCGATGTGATTGGCGGCGATGTAGCCGAAGGTCATCGCCGGGCCGAGGGTCGCGCCGGCGCCGGGGTAGCTGGTGCCCATCACCGACGCGGAGGTGTTACCGATGGCGTACAGGCCGCTGATCGGCGAGCCATCTGGACGGACGACCTGGGCATGCTCGTTGGTGAGCAGGCCCCCCTTGGTGCCGATATCACCGGCATCCAGCCGCATCGCGTAGAACGGCCCCTTGGCAATTGGCGCGAGGCACGGGTTGGGCTTCACGTTCACGTCGCCGTAGTAGCGGTCAAAGACGTTGCCGCCGCGGGCAAAATCCTTGTCCACGCCGGTCCGGGCGTATTCATTCATGGTCCGCGCAGTGGTTTCCAGACCAGCCGCATCGACGCCGATCTGGCGCGCCAGGTCGGCCAGCGTGTCGGCCTTCCAGTACACGGTGTTGAGCCATTCCTTGCGCAGACGGCCGTCCGGCATCACCTGGGCCGGCATCAGCGGGCCCATCGCGTAGTGGAAACGGAAGTGGGCGTCGAAGATCACCCATGCCGGGATCGACTTGCCGCCGCTGGCCCCGTTGTCGCGGTACATCGCGTCCACAAACTCCAGGTAAGGCGTGGCCTCGTTGACGAAGCGCCGGCCCAGGCCATTGACGACGATGGCGCCCGGGAAGGCACGCTCGGCAAACACGCCGCGGGGCTTCTCTTCCTTCGGCACGGCGATGGTCGGCGCCCACCAGGACCAGTTGAGCAGGTCGGTGGCCGCACCGGCTGCCAACCCGGCCTCCAGCGCCGCGCCGGTATTGTTGCCGGGCGGCGTTGCGCTCCAGCCGGTGCGGGTCGGTTTGGGCAGGTACTTGTCGCGCAAGGCCTGGTTCTGCTCGAAGCCACCGGCGCCGAGGATCACGCCACGGCGCGCCCGCAGATGCAGCTCACGCCCTTCACGCTTCACCCGGATGCCCGTCACCCGTTCGCCGTCACGGATCAGGTCCTGAAAGTCGGTGTTCAGCCACAGGGGCACCTGGCGATCCATCAGGGTGCGGCGCAGCGCGCAGACCAGCGCGCTGCCTAGGGCGGCACGGCGGTCGTTGCGGGTCTTGCGCCGCCAGCGCAAGTCCAGCTGGTAACGCAGCATCAGCCCCATCACTTTCAGACGCCAGCCGCGCTCCTTGGCCATCGCCTTGTGGGCATCGCGGGCCGTCCATGCGATGCGTCCCATCAGCAGCGTGGACGGCGACGGCGTGCGCAGATGGCGCAGCTCGTCGCCGAGTAGGCTGGTGTCGAAGAGTTCCGGGTCCAGCGTGCGCCCGCCGGGCAAGGCACCCGGGAGGTGCTGGTAGTAATCGGGATACTTGTCGGCCACCGCATAGCGCAGGCGGCCCTTGGTCTCCAGGTGGGTGATCATCTTCGGCGCGTTGTCGAGGTAGGCCCGCAGGCGGCTCTCGTCCACCCGGCCGGCCGTCGCGGCACGCACGTACTGCAGCGCCTTGTCGTAGCTGTCCTTGCCGCCGATGCGCTTGAAGTGCGGGTTGTTGGGAATCCAGATGCCGCCGCCAGAAATGGCGGACGTGCCGCCGAACTTGTCGCTCTTCTCCACCACCAGCACCGACAGGCCGTGGTCGGCGGCGATCACGGCGGACGTCATCGCGCCGGCGCCGGAGCCGACGACGATGACATCGAAGGCGGTCTGGTTCTGTTCTTGTGCACTCACGCTGGGGTCCTCGGAAATGGTTGGCCGCAGCGGATGTTCCCGCTTGCCCGGCGGCCGGCCATCGTCAAGGCGGACTAGGCCGAACCGGGCATCCCCCGGCGGGCGAACGCCATCGTTCAATCGGGCGATGCGGCGCCTCCCGCGCTGCCGCCACGATCACGCTGGAGAAAACCCTGCCCATCAGAACGGAGAGCAAAGCCCCATGCAGAACGCTACCTACACCCCTTCCCGTCCCTGCCGCGTCGAGGACGTCCCGGCCTGGAACATCGAGACCGACGTGCTCGTCGTCGGCTTTGGCGCCGCCGGCAGCTGTGCCGCCATCGAGGCCCGCCGGGCCGGCGCCCGTGTGTGCGTGCTGGAAGTCGCCTCAGCCGGTGGCGGCAGTGCCGCGCTGTCGGGCGGCGAAGTGTATGTGGGCGGCAGCGGCGGCACCTCCATCCAGCGCGCCAACGGCTTCGAGGACAGCACCGAGGACCTGGCCGCCTACCTGACGCTGAGCGGCGGCCCGGGCGCCGACGGCGAGCGCGTGCGCGTCTATGCGGAAGGCGCCGAGGCCCACTTCCGCTGGCTGCAGGAACTCGGCGTGCCCTTCAAGGGCAGCTACCTGCCCGGCAAGTGGATCGAGCCCACCACCGACGACACCCTGCTGTGGTCCGGCAACGAGCTGGCCTGGCCCTTCAGCGCCACCGCCAAGCCCGCGCCACGCGGGCATACGGTGCAGTTCAAGGGCTGGGGCGGCGGCAAGGTGCTGATGGAACACCTGTGCGCCCAGGCCGCGGCCGCCGGTGCCGACATCCACTACAACGCCCGTGGGCTGACGCTGGTGGTGGATCGCGACGGTGGCGTGGCCGGCGTGGTGGCGCGCATCGACGGCGAAGTGCGCTTCGTCCGCGCCCTGAAGGGCGTGGTGCTGTCGGCGGGCGGCTTCATCGTCAATCGGGACATGGTGGCCCGCTTCGCCCCGGCGGCGCTGGCCTGCGTGAAGGAAGTGAGCGGTGGCAACGACGACGGCTCGGGCATCCGCATGGGCATGGCGGTCGGCGCAACGGCGATCCACATGGATCAGTTCTTTGCGACGGTGCCCTTCTTCCCGCCCGAGTCACTGGTGAAGGGGATCTTCGTCAATGAACGCGGCGAGCGCTTCATCAACGAGGACGCCTACCATGGCCGTGTCGGCCACTACGTGCTGCGTCAGCCGGGTGGCCGCGCCTGGCTGCTGGTGGACAACGAAATCTTCGGCCGGCCGGTCATCAAGCCCAACGTCGAAATCGCCGCGGTCGGCGAGACGTGGGCGGAGATCGAGCAGGAGCTGGGCATTCCCGCCGGCGCATTGCAACACACAGTTGAAGAATTCAACGTGCGCGCCGCCGAGGGACAGGACCCCTACTTCCACAAGGCCGCGCCGTGGCTGCGGCCGCTGAGCGTACCGCCCTTTGCCGCTCTCAGCTATTGCAGCGAGGATCTGGAAGCCCATGCCTTCACCCTCGGCGGCCTCCACACCTTGCCGGGGGGCGAGGTGCTCGACGCGGACGGCCGCCCGATCGCCGGCCTGTTCGCCGCAGGGCGTACCGCCTGTGGCCTGCCGCGCTGGGGTGAGGGCTACAGCTCCGGCCTGTCCCTCGGCGATTCGACCTTCTTCGGCCGTCAGGCCGGAGGCTCGGCCGCCCAGCGCTGAAATGGAAACGCCGCCAGCCGCTTACGACACGGCTGGCGGCAAGTGGGCTTTGAGGTCAAGCCGGGCGAAGCCCGCTCCGTTCAGCCCTTGGGCATCCCCAGCCCGCGCTCGGCGATAATGTTGAGCTGGATCTCGTTGGTCCCGGCGTAGATCGTATCGGCGCGGGAGAAGAAGAACACCTGCTGCAGCCTTCGCCACGGGTCTTCGTTGGCCGGCACATCCCCCGCGACGCCCATCACGTCCATCGCCAACTGGCCCAGATCCCGGTGCCAGTTCGACCAAGCGTACTTGTAGACCAGCGCTTCGGGTCCGGTGGCGTTCTCGCCGCGCGCGAAGATGCGTAGTGCATTGGCGCGGAGTGCCCGCAGGCCGATCCACGCATCGGCGATACGCCGGCGCACCCCCACGTCCCGGTCGGCGCCGCAGCTACGGGCCGCCTCCACCAGCAAATGCAGCTCATGGGCGAAGTGCATCTGCTGGCCCAGCGTGGACAAGCCGCGCTCGAAGCCGAGCAGCGCCATCGCGATGCGCCAGCCGTCGCCAGGCTTGCCGACAATGCAGTCGGCGGCCGTGCGGGCGTCGTCGAAGAACACTTCGTTGAACTCCGCTTCGCCGGTCATCTGGCGGATCGGGCAAATCTCCACGCCGGGCTGGTCGAGGGGCACCAGCAGGAAGCTCAGCCCTTCCCGCCCGCCGCTGCCGGGCGTGCTGCGGGCCAGCACGAAGATCCACTCGGATTCGTGGGCCAGCGAGGTCCACAACTTCTGGCCGCGCAGCCGCCATTCACCGTCCTCCAGCCAACAACGGGTGGAGATGGCGGCCAGGTCGGAGCCGGCGCCCGGCTCGGAGTAACCCTGGCACCAGAACACCCGCCCGGTGCGGATGCCGGGCAGGAAGCGCGCCTGCTGCTCCGGCGTGCCATGGGCGATCAGGGTCGGCGCCAGTAGCGTCTCGCCGATGTGCCCCATGCGGCCGGGGCCACCGGCGCGGGCGTATTCCTCATGAAAGGCCACCTGCAGCGCCAGCGGCAGATCGCGGCCGCCGTGGGTCTCCGGCCAGCCGAGACCGATCCAGCCGCCGGCGGCCATCTCGGCCTCCCACTCGCGGCGCAGTTCGGGATAGGCCATCTCGTCTCCCGGGCCACCGCGGTGGCGCAGCGGCGCGAAGCGTCCACACAGATGGCTTTCCATCCAGTCGGCCACGTCGGCCCGGAATTGCTGTTCGTCGGGCATCGTCTTGTTCATTGATGTCTCTCCGTCACGCGACCCAGCACACAGTCGGCTACCGCGTCGCGCCACGCGTCTGCGTCGCCGAACCAGTGGGAAGCCCATTGGGCGCGCTTGAAATGCAGTTGGGGATCGTATTCCCAGGTAAAACCTACGCCGCCGTGCAGTTGGATGGCCTCAGCCGCGCAGAAGCGGTAAGCCTCGGTGGCCAGCACCCGCGCCACGGCGATCTCGCTTGCCACGGCCTGTTCATCGAGTTCCAGCGTCGCCAATGCGCCCTGCAGCGCCGAGCGGGCCGTCTCCAGCTTCACCATCATCTGCGCGCAGCGATGCTTGACGGCCTGAAAGCCGGAGATCGCCCGCCCGAACTGGCGCCGCTCGCCGGTGTAGGCGACGGTCAGCTCCAGGCAACGGGCCGCGCCGCCGACCTGCTCCGCCGCCAGCATCAGCGCGGCGAGTTGCAGGGCATGGGCAACGCCGGCTACAAAGCCAGCCGGGCGGTCGATACGCGCCTCCAGCGGGAGCTGCACCCCATCGAAAACCCAACGGCCTTGCGGGCGGGTCGAATCCCAGCTTTCCAGCGCGCTGCGCTGCAGACCCGGTGTGTCAGCGGGAACATGGAACAGCCCGCAGGCGCCGTCCTCCAGCTCGGCGACGACGAAGGCCATGTCGGCGCCGTCGCCATCAAGAACCTGCTCCGCACAGCCCTGCAGTTCCCAGCGGTCACCGCGGCGGCAGGCACGGATCGCCAGCTCGTCAGGGCGAAACGCCGGCGCCAGGCCGTCGGCCGCAATGACCGTCGCCGTCGCCGAACCTTCCGCCAGCCCCGGCAGCCAGCGCTGGCAGGCCTCTTCAGTGGCTGCGTGCAGCAACAACGGCTGAGCCAGCGCTACCGTGGAGAAGAACGGCGAGCGCGTCAGGCTGCGCCCCATTTCCTCCAGCAAGACGACAGCTTCCGCGACGCCGAGGCCCAGGCCGCCGAATTCCTCTGGCACCAGCACAGCCGGCCAGCCCAGTTCGGCCATGGTCTGCCACAAGGCAGCGTCGCCATCGCGGCCGCTGCGCGCATTGGCATGCCCGGCCAGAAAGGCCATCGCGGTTTCCCGCAGCGCGCGCTGCTCATCGGTGGGAATGGCGAAGGCACTCACGGCGTGACCTGCGCTTCCATCGCCGCCAGGAAGTGTTCGCCGTAGGGCGGCAGCATGCCCCACTCCCGGCGCGGATCGTAGGCAGGCGCCTTGAACACGGTGCGCAGGTGGCTGAATTCGAGGAAGCCTTCGCGGCCGTGGTAGCGCCCCATGCCAGAGGCGCCGACACCGCCAAAGGGCGCGTCGTGCATGGCCGCGTGGAACATCACCTCGTTGATGCTCACCCCGCCGGACAGGGTGTGCGTCAACACCTTCTGCTGTTCGGCTGCATCCTCGCCAAAGTAATACAGGGCCAGCGGACGGCTGCGCCCGTTGATGTCGGCAATCACCGCGTCGATGTCGTCGTAGCTGAGCACGACGACCGCCGGCCCGAAGATCTCCTCGCGCATGATCGCCGAATCCGCCGGCGGGTCGATAACGATGCGCAGCGGGCGACGGCGCTCGCCGTCGCCGGAGATCACCCCATCGGGACAGGTCTCGACACGGGCGCCCGCGGCGGCGGCCTGCGCCACATAGCCGTCGATACGGGTCAGGTGGCGCTCATTGACGACCGCCGTCAGGTCCGGATTGCCGGCCGCCGTCGGGAACAAGCCAGCGAAGGCCGTCTTCAGGCTGGCGACGAAGGATTCCAGTTGCTCGCGTGCCACGTAGATCACGTCCGGATTGACGCACAGCTGGCCGCCGTTCGCCCCCTTGCCCGCCGCGATGCGGAAAGCGGCGGTCGCCAGGTCGGCGCTGCGGCCGATGATCGTCGGCGACTTGCCGCCAAGCTCCAGCGTCACCGGCGCCAGGTTGTCGGCGGCGGCCCGCATCACGGCCTTGCCGACCGCCGTGCTGCCGGTAAATACCAGATGATCGAAGGGCTGCGCCGCAAAGGCGGCGCCCACGTCCGGGCCGCCGGTCACGACACCCACTTCGAGCGGATCGAACATGTCGGTAACCGCTTCCGCCACCAGCGCTGCCGTGCGGGGCACGACCTCGGACGGCTTCAGGATGGCCCGGTTGCCCGCCGCGAGTACATAGGCCAGCGGCGCAAACAAGGTAAACAGCGGTGCGTTCCAGGTGCCGATGATGCCCACCGAGCCCTTGGGCTGGACCATCACCCAGGCTTCCGCACCAAGTTGGTCATAGGGCGCAAAGGGTGCCCGCTTGTCCGGCGCCATCCACGGCTCGAAGTGATCGCGGGCATGCTTGAGGGACGCCAGCGAACCGAGCACATCGTTCATCAAGGAGAAGCCCGGATGGCGGCCGCCGAAATCGGCGTCCATCGCCGCCGCCAGCGGCTTGTGGTACTTCACCAGCAGGTCGATGGCCGTCTGCAGGCGGCGACGGCGCGTGTCCGCCACGACGGTACCGGAGGCCGTGAAGGCCGCCTGCTGGGCGGACAGGATGTCGGCAAGCGCCGGAGTGCTGTTGGGAGTGCTCATGGTCTTCGATTCACCTCAGGGTTGGTGGAGCGGCCGCGAACGATCGGGCTGTCAGGAATTGCTCGGAAGAAAACTCAAGCCAGGCGGAAACGGGCGGAAAGACGTTCCAGCGTCCGGGCCAGCCGGTCCAGGCCCGCCGCCGATTCTGCGCTCCGCGCTGCACTGGTGGACAGGGCCGTGGTGCCGTCGGAAACGCTCTGCACGCGGCGGACGATCTCGCGGGTGGCGGCGGCCTGCTCCTTGAGCACATCGCCGATACCATCCACCGCGGCAATCACCTGGCCGCTGCCGGCGCGGATGCCGACCACCGACTCGCCGGCCTGGGCCGCCAGCTCCGCGCCGCTGCGCACCCGCTCGACGGCGGACTCCATCGTCGCGCACACGCTGCGGGTGCGCCGCTGGATGTCGGCGATCGTCGCCGAGATCTCGGCGGTGGACGAGGACGTACGCTCGGCCAGCTTGCGCACTTCGTCCGCCACCACCGCGAAACCGCGCCCCTGCTCACCGGCGCGGGCTGCTTCGATGGCCGCATTGAGGGCCAGCAGATTGGTCTGGTCGGCCACTTCGAGGATCACCCGCACGACACCGCTGATCTGGTCGGACAGGTTGTCGAGTTCGCGCACATGGCTGGCGGTCTGCGTCACCACCTGGGCGACGCCGCCCATTTCCTCGGCCATGCGCTGGATGTAGCGCTCGCTCTCCTCCGAGCGTCCAAAGGACTCCCGGCTCATGCGCAGGGATGCGTCGGCGTGGGCTTCGACCTGTTCGATGGAGCGGGCCAGCTGGGCCGCCGCAACCGAGATGCTGCTCACCGCCTCGGCCTGCGCCGTGGCATGGGCTGACGCATCGGTCGCCGTACCGGCCATCTGCTGCGCCTCGACGCCCAGCTGCTCCACCTGGCAGCGCATTTCATCCACCAGGCGATGCAGGTTGTCGCGCATCTGCCCGACGTCGGTGAGCAGCACGCCGAATTCGTCCTTGCCCATGACGGGAACAGGCCGGGCCAGATCACCGTCGGCAATCGCCCGCGCCACGCCGGACGCCACACCGAAGGCGGTGCGCATCCGGCGCAGGGTACCGAAGGCCATCAGTGAGCCGGCCAGCGCACCGATAACGGCCAACGTGATGTAGGCCAGTACCGTCGCATCGTAGCGTTCGCCAGCCGCCTTGTAGTCCTGGGCGGTTACGGCCGCCTGGTAGTCGTGGAGCGCGCCCAGTGCAACAGCGGCCGCCTCGCCGGCGGGCTCGCCGCCCTGCACGAAGGCGGTCATGTTGTTCAGGCGGAAGCTCTCGAGACGCAGCGGTGCCAGCACTTCGTCGAGTTCGCTGCGCCAGCGCCGGTAGGCTTCAACGTAAGTCTTCTCGAGACGGGCCTCTTCGCTGCCGTGTGGCTTCTCCGCGTATTGCTTCCACAACGCATCGATCTGCCCGTTGTTGCGTTCGATCTCGTCCAGGTAATGGCTCAAGGGGCGGCTGTGGGCGCGGGCGAAACCGCCTTCAGGATCGAGCTGGAAGGCCAGCAGCACCAGACGCCGGTTGGCCTGCAGCTTCTGCTGGATGGTTTCGAAACGCCCCAACGCCGCAAGCCGCTCCTCATGGACGACACGCAAGGCCTCGCGGGCCTCGAACAGGCCATACCAGCCGAAGGCCACGGCGGCCAGGAATAGCGCAGTCGACAGCAGGGCCCACAGCCACAGGCGCTGGGCAATGGTGATCTTCTCGAACATGGCGTTGCATACATGGGAAGCCCGGAGTGATGCGCACACTAGCAAGCCCTGCCGCGCCGCCCATCGTCCGATTGGATGAGGCCCTTCGGGTACTGCCGCACCAAGCCCGCCGTTAGTCCGTTGGGACGATGTTGCACAGAGAGGCCGTGTCGATACTCGCCTCACAAACCAACGCCCCAGGGAGGCTTCCCATGACCCAAGCGAGCTTTGACCCCCAGGCTTTCCGCGCCGCTCTCGGCACCTTCACGACCGGGGTCACGATCATTACCGCCCGCGCCGAAGACGGCACGGCGATCGGCATCACGGCCAACAGTTTCAACTCCGTCTCGCTCAACCCGCCACTGGTGCTGTGGAGCCTGGCGAAATCCGCCCGCAGCCGGCCAGTCTTTGAAAGCAGCCGGCACTGGAACGTGCACGTGCTGTCCGCCGACCAGGAGGCCTTGTCCGGCCGCTTCGCATCCCAAGGGGCCGACAAGTTCGCCGACATCGTATTGGACGAGGGAATCTCCGACGCACCACTGATCCCGGCCTGCACGGCCCGCTTCCAGTGCCGCACGGCCTTCAGCTATGAAGGCGGCGACCACCTGATCTTCGTCGGCGAGGTGCTGGCTTACGACCGCTGTGAACATCCGCCGCTGGTTTTCCAGGCCGGCCAGTACGCCATTGCCGCGCGCAAGCCACGCCAGGAAGTGCGACTCGGCGCCAACCCGCCGCCCGAATGCAGCTATACGGAAGACCTGCTGGGCTATCTGCTGGGCCGCGCCCACTACCAGATGCTGAATTCGGTACGCCAGATGCTGGCCAGCCAGGCCCTCGACGAACCGACCTTCTTCATCCTGTCCACCCTAGCCGTCCGTGATCGCCTGAGCCTGGACGAACTCAACAGCATCATCGGCTACACCGGCATGCTGGCCACCGAGGCACAACTCAAGGCGCTAGAGGGGCAGCGCTTCATCGCCCGCGAATTCCACGCTGGCAAGGCCCGTTACGTCCTCACCGCCGATGGGCGTGAAGCATCCCTGCGCCACATCGCCCACGCCAAGGCGCTGGAAGAGGACCTCGCCGACAAGCTCGGGGCTGGCGAGATCATGGCCCTGAAGATGCTGCTCAAGCACCTGATCGCCAATACCGACCCCGGCCTGCCCGACCTGTGGGCACCGACGAACCTACCGGCCGCCGCAGCCTGATCCCGCGCCGACGGACACCTCTGCCCCTTCAAGGAACTCGCATGCCCCTGCTTGAACGCTTTTCCCTCTCCAACCAGGTCGCGCTGGTGACCGGCGCCGGCCGCGGCATCGGTCGCGCCATCGCCCTGGCCTACGCCGAAGCCGGCGCTGACGTCGTCTGCGCCGCCCGCACCCTGGCCGACGTGGAGGCCGTCGCCGAGGAAGTGCGCGCACTCGGCCGCCGGGCGCTGGCGATCAGTTGCGACGTGAACGACGCCGACCAGCGGGGCGCAGCTGTCAGCGCCACCATCGAAGCCTTCGGCCGTCTGACCCACCTGGTCAATAACGCCGGCGGCGCGGGCCCCAACGATCCGCTGAAGATGTCGGCGGCGCGATTCGAGGAAGTGCTGCGCTTCAACGTCAGCTCCGCCTACGCGCTGACGCAGCTGTGCGTGCCCCACATGCGCGAGGCCGGCAGCGGCAACATCGTGAACATCACCTCCGGCGCTGCCCGCTACGCCCAGCCCCACTTCAGTGCCTACGGCTCCGCCAAGGCCGCGCTGACCCAGCTGACGCGCCTGTTGGCGCAGGACTTCGCCCCGCAAGTGCGCGTCAATGCCATTGCCCCCGGCCCCATCCTCACCGCCGCGCTGGACCGCGCCCTGCCTGCCGAGATGCGCGACGGCATGATCCGCAACACCCCGCTTCAATGCCTCGGCCAGCCCGAGGACATTGCCGCCGCCGCGCTCTATCTCGCCTCGCCCGCCTCCGCGTGGGTGACGGGCAAGGTCATAGAGGTGGATGGCGGCGCCGAATCCAGCGTCTGGCCCGGTTAAGCCACGGAGCCCCGCCATGAACGACAGCCTGATCGCCAGTCTCGGCGACGCCCTGCATGCGGCCCTCCGCGAGCGGCGCACCATCGCCCCCCTAACCGACAGCCACCCCGACATCAGTATCGACGACGCCTATCGCATCTCCCTTCACCTGCTGCGCTTGCGGCAGGCAGCGGGCGAAAAGCTGATCGGCAAGAAGATCGGCGTCACCAGCAAACCGGTGCAGGACATGCTGAACGTGCATCAGCCCGATTTCGGCTTCCTCACCGATGCGATGCACTACCCGGACGGTGCCGACATCGACATCGCCCTCGCAGGGCTGATCCAACCCCGCGCCGAAGGCGAGATCGCCTTCATGCTGAAGGACGATCTGCACGGACCGGGCATCACCCGTGACGACGTGCTCGCCGCCACGGCCTGGGTGGCGCCCTGCTTCGAAATCGTCGACAGCCGCATCCACGACTGGAAGATCCGCATCCAGGACACCGTCGCGGACAACGCGTCCTGCGGCGTGTTCGTCGTCGGTCAGCGCCGTACCGATCCGCGCAGCCTCGACCTAGCGGCGGTACGCATGGAGATGCAGCGCAACGGCGAGCCGGCCGGCAGCGGCACCGGCGCAGCTGTCCAGGGTCACCCCGCCGAGGCCGTCGCGTGGCTGGCCAACACCCTGGGCCGCTTCGGCATCCCCTTCCACAAGGGCGAACTGATCCTGTCCGGCGCGCTGGCGCCGCTGGTTCCGGTGCATGCCGGCGACCATTTCACGTTGAACATCGACGGGCTGGGCTGCTGCTCGGTCCGCTTCCGCTGATTTTCCGCTTGCAGCCGCGCGGCGGGGTTGGCTCCCAACCCCCGGGCCTCTGGCCCGCCTCCCTCCCCTGCCTCGCCGCGCGTCCTGCACCCCAAGCCCCAACAAGGATTCGCCATGAAGAAAATCAAATGCGCCCTGATCGGCCCGGGCAACATCGGCACGGACCTGCTGG
>NZ_JAYSDK010000010.1:147567-148381 GCF_041914405.1 Zoogloea sp. | reverse complement strand
ATCCGGCGCGGGTGGTGAACCTGCTGATCTCCGACGTGCCCGGCGACAACCCGATGGACATCGCCTCCGGGCCCACGGTGGCCGACCCGACGAGTTGCGCCGGCGCGCTGGAGATCGTCCGCCGCTACGGCATCGAGCTGCCGGCCGGCGCCCGCGCGCTGCTGGAGAGCGGTGCCGGCGAGACCGTGAAGCCGGGCGATCCGCGCCTGGCGGGCGTGAGCACGCACCTCATCGCCACCCCGCAGATGGCCCTGGAGGCCGCTGCCGACGTGGCCCGCGCCGCTGGCGTGACGCCGCTGCTGCTCGGCGACAGCATCGAGGGTGAGGCCCGCGACGTGGGCAAGGTAATGGCCGCCATCGCGCTGCAGGTGAAGCGCCACGGCCAGCCCATCGCGGCGCCCTGCGTACTGCTGTCCGGCGGCGAGACCACCGTCACCGTGCGCGGCAACGGACGCGGCGGGCGCAACGTGGAGTTTCTGCTGTCCTTGGCGGTGGCCCTTGACGGGGCGTCCGGCATCCACGCGGTGGCCGGCGACACGGACGGCGTGGATGGCTTGGAGGAGATCGCCGGCGCGCTGGCCTTCCCCGACACGCTGGAGCGGGCCTGGGCGAAGGGTATCCGCCCCCGCGACAGCCTCGACAACAACGACGGCCACGGCTTTTTCGAGGCCCTCGGCGATTCGCTGATCACCGGCCCGACCCTCACCAACGTGAACGACTTCCGGGCAATTCTGGTGACCTGATTCCGGGAGAACAGGATCCCGGTGGGGGCGAATTCATTCGCCCTCAGTCGGTTGAAGGGCATCCGCGGGCG
>NZ_JAYSDK010000010.1:0-147557 GCF_041914405.1 Zoogloea sp. | reverse complement strand
ATTTGGGGGCCCCTTCGGCGGGCACACCGGGCCGGGGGGGGGGTATATTTATCCCCCCCTGTGTGTTTTCCCGGCCCGCGGGGGCATAATCACCCCCCCCCCACAGCAGCACACCAAACGATAAAGAGGAGACACACATGAAGAACATCAAGGCACTCACGCTCGACGACGTGAAGCGCATCGCCGCGGCCGCCGAGGCCGAGGCGCGGGCCCAGGGCTGGGCGGTCAGCATCGCCGTCTGTGATGGCGGCGGCCACGCCCTGTGGTTGCAGCGCATGGACGGCGCGCCGCTGATGAGCGCCGCCGTGGCCCCGGAAAAGGCCCGCACCTGCGTGCTCACCGGCAAGCCCAGCAAGGCCTTCGAGGACATGGTGAACAATGGCCGCATCGCCGCGCTGGCGATGCCGGTGGTGCCGCTGGAAGGCGGCGAGCCGATCGTCGTGGATGGGGTGATCGTCGGCGCCGTCGGCGTGTCCGGCGTCAAGGCCGGCGAGGACGCCCAGGTGGCCCGCGCCGGGGTTGCCGCATTGGCGGAGGTGGCATGATGAAGCGCGCCCGCCGTTCCCGCATCCTCGCCACCCTCGGCCCGTCCAGCTCGACGCTGGCGCGCATCCGCGAACTCTTCGATGCCGGTGCCGATGTCTTCCGTCTTAACTTCAGCCACGGCAGCCATGCCGACCACGCCGAGCGCCTCAAGCTGATCCGCCAGGTGGAGGCCGAGCGCGGCCGCCCGATCGGCGTGCTGATGGACCTGCAGGGCCCCAAACTGCGCGTCGGCCGCATCGCCGGCGGCAAGGTGCTGCTCGAAGCCGGCCAGCGTTTCCGCCTCGACCTGGACCCGGCCGACGGCGACGCGACCCGCGCCAGCCTGCCGCACCCAGAGATCTTCGCCGCGCTGGAAGCCGGCACCGAGCTGCTGCTCGACGACGGCAAGCTGCGCCTGCGGGTGGACAGCTTCGGGCCGGACCACGCCGAGACCACCGTGCTGGTCGGCGGTCCGCTGTCCGACCGCAAGGGCGTCAATGTGCCCGGCGTGCTGCTGCCGATCTCGCCGCTCACCGCCAAGGACCGGGCCGACCTGGCCTTTGGCCTGGAAATGGGCGTCGATTGGGTCGCGCTGTCCTTCGTGCAGCGCCCCGAGGACATCCGCGAAGCCCGCGAGCTGATCGGCGACAAGGCGTGGATCATGGCCAAGCTGGAGAAACCGGCGGCCATTGAGCACCTGGACGACATCGTCGCGCTGGCTGACGGCGTGATGGTGGCCCGTGGCGACCTGGGCGTCGAGCTGCCGCCCCAGCAGGTGCCGGTGCTGCAGCGGCGCATCGTGCGGGCCGCGCGGGCCGCCGGTCGGCCGGTGGTGGTGGCGACCCAGATGCTCGAGTCGATGATCACCGCCCCGGTGCCGACCCGCGCCGAAGCCTCCGACGTGGCTACCGCGGTGTATGAAGGCGCTGATGCGGTGATGCTGTCCGCCGAGTCGGCCTCCGGCCAGTACCCGGTGGAGGCGGTGTCAATCATGGACCGCATCATCGGCGAGGTGGAGCAGGACCCGGCCTGGCGCGGCGAGCTGGAGGCCAGCCACACGCCGGCCGCGGCGACCACGCCGGACGCCATCTGCTGTGCGCTGCGCCGCGTCGCCGGCCTGCTCGAACCGGCTGCCACGGTGGCCTTCACCACCTCCGGTTTCAGCGCCCTGCGGGCCAGCCGGGAACGACCGGTGACGCCGATCCTGGCGCTGACCCCGCGGCTCGCCACGGCGCGCCGCCTGGCCATCGCCTGGGGCGTGCATCCGGTGCCCTTCGATGAGGTGCACGACGTGGCCGAGATGATCGAGCACGCCACTGCCGCGGCCTTGCGCGAGGCGGTGGCCCAGGCGGGCGACACGGTGGTGGTCATCGCCGGCCTGCCTTTCGGCCAGCAGGGCAGCACCAACCTGCTGCACGTGGCCCGCGTGCCGGGGGCGTGAGCCGGGCATGAAGGCCGTAGTCCGGCTCTATGAACTGAGCGAGCGGGTGGTGTGGAATTCCCTCACCCGCAAGTTCTGCAGCCTGTTCCTGGTGTGCGGCTTCCAGCTCGTGCTGCTGGCGCTGACCTGGCGGACCCGCGAGCAACTGCGCGGCCAGCCGGGCGGGGACGGGCAGGCCGGCGCGGCCCTAGACGGGCTGCTGGGATGGAACGTGGCGCTCCTCCTCGCCTCGGTGGCCTATGTGGCCTTTTCGGTGTGGTACTTCCGCTTTCTGATCGTGCGGCCGGTGCGCGCGGTGATCGACATCTTCGAGCAAATCGGCGCCGGTGTCGGCAACCTGTCGCGGGACCTGCCGGCCAGCACCCACGACGAACTGCGCGAGCTGGCCGAGGCCTACAACCGCTTCCTGCGCAAGATGCGCCACCTGCTCAACAACGTGCGGCTGATGACCTTCCGCATCGGCATGGACACCGCGCTGACCCGCCGCAACCTTGGCCAGTCGGCGGCCAGCGCGCAGCTGCAGGACCGCCTCGCCGAGCAGGTGCGCGAAGCGAGCAGTGCGACCACGCTGGGCATCAGCGAGGTCAGCGCCGAGACCCAGCGCATCGCCGGCGTGACCCTGGCTAACCTGGAGCTGGCGCGCAGCTCCAACGACGAGCTGGAAGAGGCGGCCCGGCGCGTCAATGAAGTCAGCCTGCGGGTCGGGCGCTTCAACCACACGGTGGCCGACCTGAGCGCCCGCTCGGAGAGCATCCAGGCCATCGTCGTGCTGATCCGCGGGATCGCTGAGCAGACCAACCTGCTGGCCCTCAATGCCTCCATCGAGGCGGCCCGGGCCGGCGAGGCGGGGCGCGGCTTCTCGGTGGTGGCGGACGAGGTGCGCGGGCTGGCGGAGCGCTCCCGGCAGGCGTCCGAGGAGATCTCGCGCAACATCGACGGCATGCTCGGCCTGGTGGACAGCACCCGCAGCGAGACGGCCCGGATCACCGACGACATCGGCCTGACCCGCGACGTGATGGACAAGGCGGCCGCCAACTTCGCTGTGTTGATGGGGGATTTCGACCGCACCGCGCGGACCCTCGGCAGCGTCGCCGCGACGCTGGAGCGCTTTGCCGACAGCAACCGCACGGTCCATCGCAACATCGGCGAGATCGACGCCCTCAGCCAGCAGGTCAGCGAGCGCCTGCAACACAGCGAGGTGGTGGCCGGCGAGCTCGACCAGGCGTCGGGCAAGATTCAGGAGATCATCCTGCGCTTCGTCGTTGGCGAGGGCGAGTTCCACGAGGTCATCAACACCCTGCAGCCGGCGGCGGCCGAGCTGGAGACCATCCTCGCAGGGGCCGCCGCGCGCGGCATCGACGTGTTCGACCAGATCTACCGGCCGATTGCCGGCACCGACCCACGCCAGTATCACACCGGCTACGACTTGGCTCTGGAAACTCCGCTGCAGGCGGTGCTCGACCAGGTGCTGGCGCGCTTCGAGTGGGGGCGTTTCTGCGTGCTGGTGGACCGTAACGGCTATGCGCCGACCCACAACCGCTGCCATTCCCATCCGGCCTGTGGCGACCCGGCGGTGGATGGTGAACGCAGCCGTCACAAGCGCCTGTTCGACACCCCCGATGCGCTGGCCGTGGCCCGCCAGACCGACAAGCCCTTCGTGGTGCGCACCTACACCCGCGACAACGGCGACATCCTCACCGAGGTGGCGCTCCCGCTCCGCGTGGGTGGCCGCCACTGGGGCGCGCTGCGCTACGGCTTCGATCCGCGCGGCTGGCCGGTGGTGGGCGACTGAGCGGCAGCCCGACAAGGAGAATTCAGAATGGATCGTTATACCGAGCTGCGCAGCTTCGTGCTGGTGGCGGAAAAGGGCAGCTTCGCCGCGGCGGCATTGGTCGAGCAGGTCACGCCGGTAGTCATGGGGCGGCGCCTCGACGCGCTGGAGGGGCGCCTCGGCGTGAAGCTGATGCACCGCTCGACCCGCGGCCTGCACCTCACCGAGCTGGGCGAGCGCTTTCTCGAACAGGCGCGCCAGCTGTTGAAAGACTTCGACGACGTGGAGTCGGCGATCACTGCCGGCCGCAACACGGTACGCGGCCACCTGGTGGTGTCGGCGCCGGCGGCCTTCGGGCGGCGCCACGTGGCGCCCCACGGGCCGGCTTTCCAGGCGCTGTACCCGGACCTCAAGCTGTCCTTCAACCTGACCGACAGCGTGGTGGACCTGGTGCGCGAGGGCTACGACATGTCGATCCGCATCGGCGAGGTGACCGACCCGAACTACGTGGCGGTGAAGCTGGCCGGTAACCGGCGAGTCGTATGCGGTACGCCGGCCTATTTCGAGCGCCACGGGGTGCCGCAGACGTTGGACGACCTGGCGCACCACAACTGCCTGGCCTTCAATCTGCAGGGCGGCCAGCAGCGCGGCTGGTCCTTCCTGCAGGACGGGAAGATGGTGGCGGTGAAGGTCAGCGGCAACCTCGACTGCAACGACGGCGAGCTGCTCTACAGCTGGGTCAAGCAGGGCCTCGGCATCGGCTGGCGGTCTACCTGGGAGATCGAGGGCGAGTTGAAGCGCGGCGAGCTGGTCACCGTGCTCGACGACTTCGCCGCGCCGGCCTACGCGATCCAGGCGGTCTATCCGCAGCAGCGCTACCTGCCGGCCAAGGTGCGCGTCTTCATGGACTACCTGAAGCGCATCTATGCCGAGCCGGGTTACTGGGAACGCTGAGGGCGGCCGCGTGGCGGCACGCTCGTCAGGCCCGCGTCACCGTCAGCAGGTGGCCGCTGCGTACCTGGCGCAACAGGCGCGGGTCGTCCTCCAGGCGGCCGAGCACCTGGCAGCCGCTGTCGTGGTGGACCGCCGCCGAGCCGAAGGGCAGGGCGATGGATGCGCCGGCCGGCCAGTAGCACACGGTGCCCGGCTCCAGGTCGTCACGGGTCTTGCCGCCCGCGCGGACGCGCAGCGGAACGCTGAGGACGAGCTCTTCGCCGCGGCTGGCGGCGGTGGACTGCAGCGGCAGCGCAGCCAGCATCGCGCGGCTGCCGGGCGTGTCGTCCAGGCGGGCGAAGACCTCTCCGTGGTCCCAGGCAATCCGGATGCGCATGGCCGTGCTCCTTGTGTCGATGCTGTTGGGCTGATCTTAGGGGAGGCAGGCAGTGGCGATAAGCGCCGTCGGCGGCAGTTCTGTGCATACCGTCGGTATCGGCCCGGTGGCCTCCGTCATGCGCTTTCGGCCAACTCGTTTGTACTTTCCGACGATCTGCTCGGGCGCGCGCCGCGCGTTGCGACCGGCCGGCTACACTCGCAGCGCGCATTTCGCGCCACGCCAGAAAAAGATATTTCAGGAGACCCGCCATGTCCGATCTGCCGATCAGCCGCTATCCCGTTCCCGAACTTGCCGACCTGCCCGAGGACGTGCGCTCCCGCATCCTGGCGGTGCAGGAGAAGGCCGGTTTCGTGCCCAACGTATTTCTCGCGCTGGCTCACCGCCCGGAGGAGTTCCGCGCCTTCTTCGCCTACCACGACGCGCTGATGGAGAAGGACGTCGGCCTCAGCAAGGCCGAGCGGGAGATGATCGTCGTCGCTACCTCCGGCGCCAACCAGTGCCTGTACTGTGTGGTCGCCCACGGGGCGATCCTGCGCATCCGCGCCAAGAACCCGCGGGTCGCCGACCAGCTGGCCACCAACTACCGCAAGGCCGAAATCAGCCCGCGCCAGCAGGCCATGCTCGATTTCGCGGTGAAACTGTCCCTCGATTCGGCCACCGTCGGCGATGCCGACATCGCAATCCTCAAGGCCCACGGCTTCGACGATGAGGCGATCTGGGACATCGGCGCGATCACCGCCTTCTTCGCGATGAGCAACCGGCTCGCCAACCTGATCTCCCTGCGTCCCAACGACGAGTTCTACCTGATGGGCCGCCTGCCGAAGAGCTGAGCGCCCGGCGCCTCTTTTCCCCTATCCCTCTCGGCCGCTAGTCCGGCCCTTTCGTCGCCGGCTTTTGCCGGCGTTTTTTTGTGGGGTGGCCGGAGTTTGCAGGACAGGATGCCTCCCCCACAGATTCGCCCCTACAGCAGGCTGGCCGTGCAGCACGGTGAAATTTTTTCATCGGGCATGTAAGAACACCGGGGGCATTCCCGTCCAATCGCCAGCACCTGATAATCCGGACTGCCATGCCGGCGTCCGGCAGGGCTGTTCAACCCCTCAAGGAGATCCGTGATGAAGAAGACTTCCGCCGTAACCGCTGCGCTGGCCGCGTCCGTCGCCTTTGGTGTTGCCCATGCCGCCGACAACCCCTTTGCAGCCAAGCCGCTGGAAGGGGGCTACCAGCTGGCCCAGGCCGATACCAAGATGCAGGATGGCAAGTGTGGCGGGGACAAGAAGGCTGCCGCCAAAAAGTCCGCCCACAAGGCCGACAAGAAGATGGACGACAAGATGGCCATGGACAAGAAGGCCGACGGTTCCTGTGGCGCGGACAAGAAGGGTGACGGCAGCTGCGGTGCCGACAAGAAGAAGTAATCGAGCAAAATGACCGGGGCGGGCACAGGCCCAGCCCCGGCACAGGCGGGAGGATTCGACATGCCAGGACGCACGCCCCACGGTGCCGGGCTCGGCTTTCGCCGCGAACTGCTGGCCGAGATGGAAGCCGGCGTGCCCGATGCGGTGGATTTCTTCGAGTTGGCACCGGAGAACTGGGCCGGCATGGGCGGCCGCTCGGCGCGCCAGCTGCGCGCCTTCACCGAGCGTTTCCCCTTCGTCTGCCACGGCCTGTCCCTGAATCTGGGCGGCCCGCTGCCCCTCGACATGGAACTGCTGGCGCGCATCCGCGGCTTCATGGCCGAACACGGCATCGGCCTGTACACCGAACACCTGTCGTGGTGTGGCGACGCCGGCCAGCTCTACGAGCTGCTGCCGCTGCCGTGTACCGGCGAGGCGGTGCGCTGGGTCGCCGGGCGTATCCGCCAGGCCCAGGATGCGCTGGGCATGGCCATCGGCATCGAGAACGCCTCGTACTACGTGGCGCCACCGGGGGCCGAGATGGGCGAGGCGGACTTCATCCGTGCAGTGGTGGAGGAGTCCGGCTGCCGGCTGCACCTGGATGTGAACAACATCCTCGTCAATGCCGCCAACTTTGGCTTCGACCCCTACGCATTCCTGCACGCGCTGCCGCTGGAGCGCTGCTGCTACATCCACGTGGCGGGGCATGACGTGGAGCCGGACGGGTTGCGTATCGACACCCATGGCGCCGACGTGATCGACCCGGTGTGGGCGCTGCTCGACGCTGCCTATGCGCGCACTGGTCCGCTGCCGACCTGCTTGGAGCGGGACTTCAACTTTCCGACTTTGGCTGCGCTGGGCTCCGAGGTGGCGCAGATCGCTGCCCGCCAGGCCCGTGCGCGGCGTGCCGCCGAGGTGCTGGCGTGAGCGGGCCCGCCGCCGGGCTGCAGGCCTGGCAGGCCGCCTTCGGCGAGCGCCTGCGTCACGGCCGCCGGGTTGCCTGTCCGGCGGGGGCGCCGGCCGCCCGCATGGTGGTGTACGAAGGACTGGTGTTCCAGCGCCTGCGGGGCTTCCTCGACCGCTGCTTCCCGGTGGCCCGGGTGACGCTCGGCGAAGCCCGGTGGGCCCGCCTGTGCCGCGCCTTCCTGCGCGACTGGCGCTGTGCGACGCCGTGGTTCCGCGAGATCCCGCAGGAGTTCCTGGCCTACCTGGACAGCGGCGCTTGCCGCCAGCCGCTGCCGCGCTGGTTCGGTGAGCTGGCGCGCTACGAATGGGCGGAGCTGGCGGTGGATGTCATGGACGTGGTCGTGCCGCCACACCGGCCCGACGGCGACCTGCTCGACGGCGTGCCGGTGGCCAATCCGGCCCTGCTGTCGCTGGCCTTCGCGTGGCCGGTGCAGCGCATCGGGCCGGACTTCCGGCCGCGCCAGCCCGAGCCGGCCCATCTGGTGGTGTACCGGGATGCGCAGGATGCGGTGCGCTTCATGGACTTGAGCCCGGCCACGGCGCACCTGCTGGCCCTGCTGGATGGGCAACGGAGCGGGCGGCAGGCCCTCGAGGCCCTGGCCGCCGAGCTGGGGCGGCCAGCCGATGCCGCCTTCCTCGATTTCGGCCGGCATAGCCTCGCCGAGCTTTGCCTGCATGGTGTCGTGCTGGGAGTGCGGAACTGAGCACCACGGTGTGGCACGCCGGGTCTGAGGGGGCGCATGGCGACGGCAAGTTTCAGCCTGCGCGGCGCTTCCTTGCTATGCTGATGCCACTGATCCTGTCTGGGCCGGGGCGGCCGGGCAGGGAGATCCGGATCCATCGGCGGCAGCTTGCCAAGCCGTATGGGCGTGCCGCCCTGCAGTCCGTGCGCCAGACATGATCGACTCCGGAAGTGCCGAGCTCATTTCGGGCTTTCGCCCGCAGATGCTGAAATTCGCCCGCCTGCAACTGCAGGACGAGGCGGCGGCTGATGACGCCGTGCAGGAAGCCATCGAGTCGGCGCTGCTGGGCATCGACCGCTTTGCCGGGCGCTCGGCGCTGAAGACCTGGATCTTCACGATCCTGCGCCACAAGATCATCGACATGCTGCGCGAGCGCGGCCGCACGGTGCAGATTTCCAGCTTCGAGCGCGACGAGGGTGAGCTCGACGAGGCCTTTGATCGGCTCTTCAAGGACAACGAACACTGGAGCCCGCAAGGACGTCCGCAGGCGTGGGGCGATCCGGAGGAGGCACTGGCCCAGCGCCAGTTCTGGCAGGTCTTCGAGACCTGTCTGGAAGTGCTCCCGGCGCGTACCGCGCGGGTTTTCATGATGCGCGAGTTCCTCGGTTTCGAGACCGACGAGATCTGCGCGACGCTGGTCCTCACCACCAGTAACTGCAACGTGATCCTGCACAGGGCCCGCGCGGCGCTGCGGCAGTGTCTTACCCACGGCTGGTTCGGCGCGGAGGGCCGGGCATGATGATGAAATGCAAGGATGCGACCCACCTGATGTCCGAGGCGCTGGACCGTCCGCTGGGCCGCGCCGAAAGGGTGCGTCTGGGCCTGCACTTGCTGTTCTGTGGCGGTTGCCGGGCTTTCCGCCAGCAGATGAATTTTCTGCGCCTGGCAACCCGGCGCTTCCTCGAGCGCAACGACTAGCGCGTCATCGCGTTCGGGGAAGCGCCGCCGAGGGGCAAGGAAACACCGGGCCACCCCGGGTTTCCTTGCCCCTCGGGGCTCAGTGGCGGCTCTGGATTTCCTCGATGTAGCCGAGCATGCCGGTGCGGATGTTGGCGGCGTTGCCCTCGTCGGTGTCGATGTGCATCGCCAGCCGGTAGCTCGGGCTGACCCGCACGATCACGTCGCCGAAGATCAGCTCGCGCTCGCCCTCGACCCGCACGCGCACCACGTACTTGTCGCGCACCCGCAGGCGGCGCGCGTCTTCGGGTGTCATGTGGATGTGGCGCTGGGCGCAGATCACGCCGCGCTCGATGACGGTGCTGCCGGCCGGCCCTTCGAGGGTGATGCCCGGCGTGTTGGCGAGGTCGCCGGACTCGCGGATCGGCGGCTGCAGGCCGACCTTGAACTGCTCGGTCATGGCGATCTCGACCTGCGTTTCCTTGCGGGTCGGGCCGAGCACGCGCACGTTGGCGATGCGCCCCTTGGGGCCGACCAGGTGCACCTTCTCGGCACAGGCGAACTGGCCGGGCTGGGACAGCTCGTGCTCCGGTGTGAGCTGGTGGCCGGGGCCGAACAGCTTTTCGACATCGGCCTGGGAGAGATGCACGTGGTGGGCCGAGATCTCGATGGGGATCGGCATCGGCGCCTTTTCCTCGGCCTTGGCCTCGCGGATCAGCTCGTCCCTCTCGATGGCGCGCAGGGTTTCCCAGGCCACCAGGCGCTCGTCGTCGTTGCAGATGACGAGGATGGTCACCGGCGAGTCGTCGGTGGAGATGATCGCGAAGTCGTCCACCTTGCCGAGGTTGCGGTTCTTCTCTTCATCGAGCTTGATGCCCATGTAGGCGAGGCCCTGGCAGGCCAGGCTGCGCACGGCGGCACTGGTCTCGCCGATGTCGCCGGTGAAGGCCAGCACGTCGATACCGCCCATTGCTGCCACGTAAGCGCCGATGTTCTTGCGCACCTGGTAGCAGAAGGCCTTGTGGGCCAGCAGCGCGCGGTGGTGGCCGTTGCCGGCGGCGGTCTCGATGTCGTGGATGTTGCTGGAGATGCCGGAGATGCCCTTCAGGCCGCTCTCGGTGTTGATCAGCGTCGACAGGGCTTCCGGTGACATCTGCTGGCGTTCCATCAGGTGCACCATCACCGCCGGGTCGATGCTGCCGGAGCGGCTGGGCATGATCAGCCCGTCGGTGGGCGTCATGCCCATGGAGGTGTCCACCGAGCGGCCGTGGTCGATGGCGCACACCGAGGCGCCGATGCCCAGGTGGCAGGAAACGATTTCCAGTTCGCCGAGGGGACGCTTCAGTACCTCGGCGGACTTCAGCGACACGTAGCGGTGGGAAGTGCCGTGGAAGCCATAGCGGCGGATGCCGTCCTGCTTGTAGAGATCGTAGGGCAGGCCGTACAGGTAGGCGTAGGGCGGCAGGGTTTGGTGGAAGGCCGTGTCGAATACTGCCACGTGGGGCACGTCGGGCAGCTGCTTGAGGGCTTCGCGGATGCCGGCCACGTTCACCGGGTTGTGCAGCGGTGCGAACACCGCCAACGCCTCGATGTCGGCGATGACGGCCGGCGTGATGACCGCGGCGGCGGCGAAGCGGTTGCCGCCATGGACGACCCGGTGGCCGACCGCGCAGACTTCGTCCAACTCGAACGCAAAGGCGTCGCCGAGCTGGCGGGCAGCGTCCTGCATGACCGGCAGAAGCTCGGACAGCGGGAAGGGGTCGCGGGTGATGGTCTTGACCTGTGGGCCGACCATCACGCTGATGCGCGAAACATACTCATCGGCGTTGTCGATGATGCCGTGGACGTCGGAGCCGAGGTCGCGGGTGTCGTAGATGCCGAAGTGGATCTGGCTGAGGCCCACGTTGAGGGCGATCACCTTGCCCGCGTGCGCGGAGTTCAGCGACAGCACCGATGCGGCGGATGACTTGGCCGAGACGATGTCCAGCGACATGCTGCGCATGCGCTCGAGCAGCATTCGCGACAGGTAGCCGATGGCCTTCGGGTTGGTGAGGATGTGAGTGTTGAAGGTCTCCAGCGGGATCAGCAGCACGTAGCAGCGGTTGCCGGCGATCACGTCGGCGGTCACGCGGTCTCCGGTCAGGGTGGACATCACGCCGAACACGTCGCCCGGCCCGAGCTGGGTCAGCACCGTGCGGGTGCCGGTGTTGTCGGTAACCGAGATCTCAGCGTGGCCGGTGATCAGCACGCCGAGGTACTGGCCTTCGTCGCCGGTTTCCAGGATGGCTTCGTTGCCTTCGTAGGTGGCCAGGCGGCCACTGGCCACGATCTCCTCGACCTTGTCAGCCGGGAAATGCTCGAACAGGCGCACCTGTTCCAGGAAGAAGCGTTTCAGATCGATGTCGCTCACGCTGTGTCTCGCTTGAAAGAGTGGAGCCGAATGAAAGGATAGCGACAGGATAGCGTTCCTGCTGCAATGCATCAAAGGCCAATTGGCGCTGGGGCGTGTCGCCGTTCAGCTCACAGGATAGTTCTTGCGGACGTCAGCTGGATGAACGGGAGAAGGCAGGTTTTCCAGGGCGGGCCGGGAAGGGGAGATGCGCCGGGGGGCCGGAAAGCACAAAGGCCGACCCGGAGGTCGACCTTTGTGGCAAGTGCTGGTGCTCATGGGCAGGATTGAACTGCCGACCTCTCCCTTACCAAGGGAGTGCTCTGCCACTGAGCTACATGAGCCGGAACCGGCATGTCGCAGGCCAGAAAGGCCCGGTGACAACGAAGCGCCGTGTGACGTGCGCTGCGCTTTTAACTGGAGCGGCAGAAGAGTCTCGAACTCTCGACCTCAACCTTGGCAAGGTTGCGCTCTACCAACTGAGCTACTGCCGCGTACTACCTGAAAACAAAGAGTCCAACCGGAAGATTGGACTCTTTGCGAAATCTGGCGGGTTGCGAATGTTTCGGCAACTGCAAAAAGCGGGCGCATAGTACCAATCGATTTCGGGGTTGGCAAGCTTTTTTGTGTTTTTCGCCGCATTTCGTCGCACATGGTGGATAGGCGACTGGATCGCAGGGGCCGCCATCGTTCGTGCTTCTTGTTGTCAATCAATGAACGCCAGCCTGCCCCTGTCGATGATGGGGCGGAATTCAATGCCTCACAGGTGTCATCATGAAGCTATTTCTCGCGCCGGCCGTGGCCTTCCTCAACCGCCTGGGGTTTCGCGGCAAGTTCGCGCTGATCAGTGTTTGTGTGGTGTGCGCGCTGGCCGGCCTGGGTGGTTTCCTGGGCTTCAACCTGTGGGGGGAGGTTGAGGCGACCCGCAATGAGCAGGTCGGTGTCCGTGCCCTGACCCCGGCGCTGCATGCGCTGAAGGAGGTGCAGCGGCACCGCGGCCTGATGACCAGCGTATTGTCCGGACAGGAGACGGCGCGGGGACGTGTGGAAGAGACGGCGGCCCAGGCCACTCGCTGGATGGATGAGGTGGATGCGGTGCTGAAAGCCGCGCCGCTCCTGGCGCCGACGGCGCGTAAGTGGCAGGACGTCCGCGAGGAGTGGGCGCGCCTGGTTGCTACCGGTGGCAGCATGGATGCCACGGCCAACCGGCTGGCGCACCGGGCGTTGATCGAGCACCTGCTGGACTACGGGGACGATGTGATCACGGCTTCGGGCCTGTTGCTGGATAGGGAGGCCGACGGCTTTTATCTGGTCGACGCCACGCTGGCCCGCTTGCCGGACGTGATCGAACGCATCGGCAAGATGCGGGCGATGGGTAACCAGCTGCTGACCCAGAAGGCTGCCACTGACCGCGACCGGGAAGACCTGGCTGCGCTGCTGGCGGTCAGCGAAGCGCGCTACCAGAGCGTCGTCAAGGAGCTGAAGAAGGCCAGCGTGGCGCGGCCCGGGCTGGCGGCGGCGGTGGAGCGGCTGGAAGGCGAGACCGGCCCGCAGCTGAAGGCGCTGACCGTGGTGGTGCGCCAGGACATCCTGGGTGGCCGTTACGAGACCCCGCCGGCGGACTGGTTCTCGCGTACCACGGCGACCATCGACGGGCTCTACGAGCACACCTTCAAGGCGCTGATCCCGACCCTGGAAGATCTGCTGGCGGCGCGCCATGCACGCCTGCTGCAGAATTTCGCGATCACCGTGGCGGTCGCGGTCGGCGTATCGCTGCTGATCATCTACCTGCTGGCTGCGGTGTCATCGGCGATCGGCGGGGCGGTGGAGAGCCTGGCAGCGAGCGCCGAACGGGTCGCCGATGGCGATCTGACGGTGAAGGTGGAGCTCCCCTGCCGGGACGAACTGCAGCGTGTCGCTGGTGCCTTCAACCGCATGAGCGAGTCGATCGCGCTGCTGCTGCGCGGCGCGCGCCAGACGGCTGATGATCTGTCGCTGGCGGCCGATAGCCTGGTGGCGGCCTCCGGCGAGGTGGCTGCCAGCTCGTCCGGCCAGAGCGATGCGGCGTCGGCGATGGCGGCGGCGGTCGAGCAGATGACCGTCGGCATCAATCACATTTCCTCCAATGCTCAGGACGCCCAGGGGGAGGCCAGCCAGGCCGGGCAGCTGGCCCAGGAGGGCGGGGAGGTGGTGAGCCGGACCATCGACGACATCAACCGGATCTCCGAGGTGGTGCAGCGCACCGCCGGCATCGTCGGCAGCCTTGGCGAGCGCTCGACGCAGATCTCGGCGATCGTCGGCACGATCAAGGAAATCGCCGACCAGACCAACCTGCTGGCCCTCAATGCGGCGATCGAGGCAGCCCGTGCCGGCGAGCAGGGACGCGGTTTTGCAGTTGTCGCCGACGAGGTGCGCAAGCTGGCCGAGCGCACCGGGCAGTCGACTCAGGAGATCGCCGCGATGGTCAAGGCGATCCAGGACAGCACGCAGGATGCGGTGCGGGCCATGGAGGAGGGCGTCGGCCGGGTCGACGAAGGGGTTGGACGGGCTGGTCAGGCGGGCAGCGCGATTGCAGAGATCCGCGATGGCGCGGGGCGGACAGTGCAGGCCATCAACGAGATCAGCGACGCCCTGCGCGAGCAGAGCGCCGCCAGTACCGAGATTGCCCGCCGGGTGGAAGGCATTGCCCAGATGGCCGAGCGCAACAGCGTCAATTCCGGCGAGACGGCCCAGACCGCCCATCAGCTGAAGGCGCTGGCTGGTCACCTGGAGCAGGACATCGCCCGCTTCCGCCTGCCCTGAGCGGGCGTTCCGCTCAGGCCGTGGCCAGCTTGCGGGTCACCGGTGCCTCGCGGATCGGCAGGTTGACCAGCGCGGCGAAGGCCGCGAGCGCCATGTCGGCGTACCACATCCAGCTGTAGTCGCCGAAGCGAGCCACGGCCAGACCGCCCAGCCAGGCGCCGAGGAAGCCGCCGATCTGGTGGGACAGCAGGGTCAGCCCGAACAGGGTGGCCAGGTAGCGGATGCCGAACAGCTTGCCGACGATGCCGGCAGTGGGGGGCACGGTGGCCAGCCAGGTGGCGCCGAGCCCGGCGGCGAACAGGTAGAAGGTCGTCGCTGTATGCGGTGCCAGCAGGTACCAGCCGATAAGCAGCGCCCGCGAGGCATACATCGCCGCCAGCACGTGCTTGCTGCGATAGCGCGAGATGCAGGCGCCGGCATACAGGCTGCCCAGCACGTTGGCCAGGCCGATGATCGCCAGCGACCAGCTCGCCACCGACGCGGGCAGGCCGCACAGGCTCACCTCGCCGGGCAGGTGGGTGACCAGGAAGGCGATGTGGAAGCCGCAGGTGAAGAAGCCGGCGTGCAGGAGCAGGTAGTCCCGGTTGCGCAGGGCCGTGCTGATGGCCTGGCGCAGGCCACCATCGCTGCTTGCTTCGGCGTGGTGGACCTGGCTGACCGGCCGGTCGGTGAGCTTGTTCACCAACGGCAGGGCGCCGAGAGTCATGAGCGCCAGCGACCACATCGCGCCCATCCAGCCGAGGGCCTGGATCAACGCCTGCAGCACCGGTGCAAAGACGAACTGCCCGAAGGAACCGCTGGCATTGATGACGCCGGACGCCGCGCCACGGGCCTCCGCCGGCATGCGCTGGGCGGCGGCGCCGATCAGCACCGAGAAGCTGCCAGCGCCGGAACCCATTGCCGACAGCAGACCGAGGGTCAGCACCAGGCCGAAGGCGGAATCAACGAAAGGCGTCAGTGCGCTGCCGAGGGCCAGCAGCAGCACGCCGCCGATCAATACCGGGCGTGGCCCGTGGCGGTCGGCGATGGCGCCGGCGATGGGCTGGATGGCGCCCCAGCTGAACTGGCCGATGGCCAGCGCGAGGCTGATGGTAGTGATGCCGAGGCCGGTGGAAGTGTTGAGCGGGCTGACGAACAGGCCGATGGACTGGCGGGCGCCCATCGTTACCAACAGGATGCCGGCGGCTGCCAGCGTTGTGAGCAGGACGTCGGGCGTGCGCAGGGTACGGAACATGATGGCGATCCGGAAAAGCAGGAGATGGATCGACTATAGGTTTCGCATACGTGCTTAAAAAGACGATAATCGCTGCCATTACGTCAACGAATCATTGACAAATGCGCTGGCTGGCCAGTTGGGAGAGTTTCGTCCGCGTTGTAGAAGAGGGCAGCATGGCCGCGGCCGCCCGGCGCCTGGACTGCACACGGGCCCAGGTCAGCAAGCAGGTTGGAGAGCTGGAGCAGGCCTTCGGCGTGCGCCTGTTCGAGCGTTCGACCCGCAAGCTGGTGCTGACACCGTCCGGCGAGATCTTCTACCGCCATGCGTTGCAGGCCCTTGATGTGGTGGATGGTGCCGAGCTCGCCGTGCGCAATGTGGACGAGGTGCCGCGCGGCGTGCTGCGCATCGGCGCTTCCGCGGTGTTCGGGCGGCAGTGCGTGGCGCCCTTCGTGCCGCAGCTGCTGGCGTGTTATCCGGAACTGGAGTGCGAGCTGATCCTCAGCGATGAGCGGGTGGATCTCGCCGAGGCGAGTCTCGACCTGGCCCTGCGGATGACCCATTCGCCGCCGGAAGATGCGGTGTCACGCCTGTTGCTGGTGCTGCGGCGGGTGATCTGCGCGTCGCCGGCCTACCTGGCAACCCACGGCCGCCCGCAGTTGCCGGCCGAGCTGGCTGCGCACCAGTGCTTCAGCCACCTGCTCAGCGACGGCGGCGTGTGGCGGTTGCGGGATGGGCAGGGTGACGAAATCGAAGTGCCGATCCACAGCCGCCTGCGCTTCAACGACATCGGCAGCACGCTGGATGCGGTGCGCGCCGGCCAGGGCATCGCGATCCTGCCGACCTACCTGTGCGGCGACGCGCTGGCACGGGGCGAGCTGGAAACCCTGCTCGACACCTACGAGCCGCAGGTGGATTTTGGCCGCAACCTGTATGCCTGCTACCTGCCAGGGCGAGGGCGGCTGCCGGCAGTGCGGGCTTTCCTCAACGAGTTCCAGGCCTGGTTGAGTCCTGTACCGCCCTGGGAGCGTTATGGACGCTGATTGACTTCGCATTCCGATATGCGATTGGCAGGCTGGCTGAAAGCCTGGCGTGGCAGACTGATGGCAGTTGTTCCAAACTGACCATGCCATGTTGCGAATTGCCGTTCGTCTATTCCTCGTCGTGCTGGCCATGCCGCTAGCAGGCTTGGCCATGGGGCCGCTGTTATCCGATCAGGATGTGCATGTGGAGCGTGCCGACGGCAGCTTCGTCGTGGATGTGGTGATGCACGCGCCGGTGCGGCCGGCCCAGGCCTGGGCGGTGCTGACCGACTTCGAGCATATGCCGTCCTTCGTGCCCAACCTGAAGAGCAGCCGCGTCCTCGAGCGCGGCGATGGGGTGCTCAAGGTGCTGCAGCAGGGTGTGGCGCGCTACGGTGTATTCTCGGCGAACTTCGAGTCCTTGCGGGAAATCCGCCTGACGCCCTACAGCGAGATACGCGCCCATGGCCTGGGCGGCAATATCCAGCGCATGGAGAGCCTGATGCGTCTGGAGCCGGAGGGCAGCGGCACGCGCCTGAGCTACCACGCCGAAGCCCAGCCGGGTTTCTGGTTTCCGCCGATGATCGGCCCGGCGCTGGTCCGCCACGAGACCGCCGAGCAGTTCTCGGCCATGCTCGGCGAGATGCAGCGCCGGCTGGAGCGGGATTAAAGGGCGGGCTGCGGCGCCTATTCGGTGGTGCTGGGGCTCCAGAAGGCCTGGCTGATGCCGGGTTGCTCGGCGAGGCGGTGGGTCAGACGGTCCAGTTCGTCGCCATCCACCGCGGTGGCCATCAGCACCGCCTCGATCTCCACCGCGTCGTCGCCGAAGGCGTGCACGACGAGGTCGCGGGCCGTGTGGTCGGCGGCCTCCAGTGCGGCTTCGAGCAGGTGCAGGGCTTCCTTCTGGCGTTCGCGCGGGGCGATCACGTAGACGGTGTTGGTGACTTCCACCGCCAGCGTGTCGATGGGTTCGCGATTGATGCGGTCCACCACCGGCCGCAGCAGCGTGTTGGCGGCCAGCACGAACAGCGCGCCGAGGGCCGCCTCGGGCAGCAGGTCGGCGCCGGCGCAGGCGCCGACCGCCGCCGAGCCCCACAGCGTCGCAGCGGTGTTGAGGCCGCGCACGTTGCCCTCCTCGCGCATGATCACGCCGGCGCCGAGAAAGCCGATGCCCGACACCACGTAGGCCACTACGTGCTCGGCGCCTTCATGGCCGCCCAGGTGGTTGGCCATGTCGACGAAGATCGCCGCCCCCACCGCCACCAGCACGTTGGTGCGCAGCCCGGCGGTACGCTGCCGGTACTGGCGCTCGTAGCCGATCAGCCCGCCGAGTGCGAAGGCCGTCACCAGGCTCAGCAGGGTGTCGAGGAGGGATACGAGGTTGATGTTCTCGATCGCTTGCAGGGTCATGCGGTCATCTCCAAAGGGCCGGCGGGCTGCTACCCGCCGGGGGAGAAGCATAGGGGCGCCGTGTTACGCAGGCAGCCGGGTTCAGAAGCCCAGGCTCTCGCCGGCACCGAGCAGCGTGGCCACGCCGAGCACGGCGAAGATCGCCGCGGCGATGCCATGCACTAGGCGCACCGGGATTGCATGGGCGATGCGGTCGCCGAGCAGCACCGCCGGCACGTTGGCGATCATCATGCCTAGGGTGGTGCCGGCCACGACGACAGCCAGGTTCTGGTACTGGGCGGCCAGCGCGATGGTTGCCACCTGGGTCTTGTCGCCCATCTCGGCGAGGAAGAAGGCTACCAGCGTGGTGCCGAAGACGCCGAAGTGGGCCAGCTTGGCATCGTCCTCGTCGAACTTGTCGGGGATCAGCGTCCAGATCGCCATCGCGATGAAGGACACCCCGAGCACCCAGCGCAACGTGGTGGGGCCAAGCAGGGTCGTGACCCAGGTGCCGACGGCACCGGCGAAACCGTGATTGACCAGCGTGGCGATGAGGATACCGATGATGATCGGCACCGGCTTGCGGAACTTGGCGGCCAGGATGAAGGCCAGCAATTGGGTCTTGTCGCCGATTTCGGCGAGGGCGACGATGCCCGTGGAGACGAGGAAAGCTTCCATGTGAAATCCCTTGGCCGGATACAGACGAATGACCACGCGCCTCTCCGGCCAAATCCGGAGGCGGGTGGTCAAAGGTCTTGCCAAGTTCGGGACCGCCTGCGCCATGGCCGCGAAGCCAAGTATGTTGACGCAGGCCCTTTCGAGAGAAAGGAGGCTACTCCCCAATGACGGCCGCGATGCTACGCGAGGCGGCGGCGGCTGTCCATCCGCCCTGGTCGTGTGCCGCCGTGGATATTCCGCCTTCAAACGGCAATGGGATGAAACTATGGGATGGGGATAGAATTGCCACCCGGATATATGACTGGAGCGGAAAGGTCGCAGCGATGGTGGAAGACGGAGTGGATGTGGCTCACCATGCGGAGCGCCGCAAGCGCCAGCGTTTCGTGGCGCGGCGCTGGGGCAGCACCTGTTTTTGGGTTTCGATCGACGGGCACCGCTTGCCGCTGAACGACCTGTCCCTCGAAGGCTTCGGTGTGCCGGCCAGCGCGCCACCGGCCGCGCCGCGCAGTTTCCCCTTCGTGCTGCATTTGGACGGGATCCCCGACCAGATCCGTGGTGAAGCCATGACGGTGAACTTCCTTGCCGCGCCCGAGGGCGGACAACTGGGCTGCCGTTTCACCTCCTTCGAGGAGGGCGGCGACCTGCGCCTTCACGACTGGCTGACTGTGCACGTGATCGCCACCGCCTCGGTGCGCATTTCGGAGCAGGAGGCGGCGGCCATCGTCGCTGGCCCCTCGCTGGTGTGAATGCCGGGGCGAGATATTTGCCCAGGTGCTTGAAACATCGGTAAAATTTGCAACAGCTTCGCCGGCCGCTGGCCGGCGTTTTCCTTTTCCGTTTTGCTGTCTCGCCGCTCCCTCGGCGGACTCAAGGAATTCCTGCCGTGCTCATCGCCAATAACATCACGATGCAATTCGGGGCCAAGCCCCTGTTCGAGAACGTCTCCGTCAAGTTCGGTGACGGCAACCGCTACGGCCTGATCGGTGCCAACGGGGCCGGCAAGTCCACCTTCATGAAGATCCTGGCCGGCGTGCTCGAGCCGACCGCCGGCAACGTCGCCATCGACAGCGGCGAACGCATGGCCTTCCTGAAGCAGGATCAGTTCGCCTATGAAGACGTGCGCGTGATCGACGTGGTGATGATGGGCCATGCCGAGATGTGGGCCTGCATGCAGGAGAAGGACGCGATCTACGCCAACCCGGAAGCCACCGAAGAGGACTACATGAAGGCGGCCGAGTTGGAAGGCCACTTCGCCGAATACGACGGTTACACCGCCGAGGCCCGTGCCGGCGAGCTGCTGCACGGCGTCGGCATCCCCACCGAGCAGCACAATGGCCCGATGCGCGAAGTCGCCCCCGGCTGGAAGCTGCGGGTGCTGCTGGCCCAGGCCCTGTTCGCCAACCCGGACATCCTGCTGCTCGACGAACCGACCAACAACCTCGACATCAACACCATCCGCTGGCTGGAGAACGTGCTCAACGAGCGCAACTCCACGATGATCATCATCTCCCATGACCGGCACTTCCTGAACCAGGTGTGCACCCACATGGCCGACCTCGACTACGGTCGCATCCAGGTCTGGCCCGGCACCTGGGACGACTACATCGAGGCCTCCACGCAGGCTCGCGAGCGCCAGTCGGCGGCCAATCAGAAGGCCAAGGAGAAGGTTCAGGAGCTGCAGGAGTTCGTGCGCCGTTTCTCGGCTAACAAGTCCAAGGCCCGCCAGGCGACCAGCCGTGCCAAGCAGATCGAGAAGATCAAGATCGACGAGTTCAAGCCGTCCAGCCGCCAGTACCCGTGGATCCGCTTCGACTACGACGAGAAGGAGAAGCTGCACCGCCAGGCCGTTGAGATCGAGAACCTCACCTTTGGCTACGATCCGGCCAAGCCGATCATCAAGAACTTCACCTTCACCGCCGACGCCAACGACCGCATCGCGATCATCGGCGAGAACGGGATCGGCAAGACCACGCTGCTGAAGCTGCTGGTCGGCCCTGAGTTGCACGGTCTGGCCCCCCAGTTCGGCACCATCAAGTGGGCCGAGAAGGCCAAGCTTGGCTACTATGCTCAAGACCATGCCGATGACTTTGCCAGCGGCGAGAACCTCACCGACTGGATCAGCGGCTATGTGCGTGAAGGTGGCTACGAGGGCGATGACGCCGAGACCCTGATCCGCGGCACGCTGGGTCGTCTGCTGTTCAAGGGCGACGACGTGAAGAAGTCGGTCAAGGTGATCTCCGGCGGCGAGCAGGGCCGCATGCTGTTCGGCAAACTGATGCTGCAGCGCAAGAACGTGCTGCTCCTCGACGAGCCGACCAACCACATGGACATGGAGTCCATCGAGTCCCTCAACTCGGGTATTGCGGACTTCACCGGCACGCTGTTCTTCGTGTCCCATGATCGGGCCTTCGTGTCCTCCATTGCTACCCGCATCCTCGAGATCCGCGGCCCGGGCGAGATCATCGACTACCGCGGCACCTACGAGGAATACCTGGCCAGCCAGGGCATCGAATAAGCCGGTGCTTCCGGTCAGGCGCTGGGTTTCCGGAATGTCGTCCGCCTCGCGCCTGGCCTTGCTGATCGTTGTCACCATTGCCGGTGGCCTGCTGGCCGACAGTCGCGCCGGTGCCTGGGGGCAGCCGCTGGTCAGCCTGTGGGTGTGGACGCTGGTCGGCTGGCTGCTGTGGCGGGAGCGGGAACTGCGCCCCCGCCTGCTGGCCTGCCTGCTGATCGCCACCGCCGGTGAGGTTGTGCTGTCCCTGGCATGGGGCTTGTACGACTACCGTCTCGGCAATCTCCCGTTGTTCGTGCCGCCCGGCCATGTATTGCTGTACTGGCTGGGACTCCAGCTTGCCGAGCGTCTGCCAGCCTGGCTGCTGAGTTGGGCGCCGCGCCTGGCGGTCGTTGCGGTCTCACTGCTGGCGCTGGCCGGTCTCGACTGGCTGGGGCCGCTCTTGCTGCTGCTGTTCCTGCTGTGCGTGTGGCGCGGACCCGCGCCGCGCCTGTACGTGACGATGTTCCTGCTGTCCCTGCTGATGGAACTGTGGGGAACCTGGCTGGGCTGCTGGAACTGGCGGGCGCTGGCACCGGGCCTGGGCTGGCCGGTGAGCAATCCGCCGCTGGCGGCCGGCGCCTTCTATTGCGTGCTCGATCTGCTCAGCGACGCCGTACAACCCCGCCGGAGCTTGCGTACGGCATAATTCGGGGCGTTATCCGTTTCCGCCCTTGCATGAAGCTCAGCAAGCTCTCCCTCCTGTTCTCGGTTGCGCTGCTATTGATCGTCGGCATCAATGGCTCGATCTCGATGCTGGTGCTGCATGCCTTCGACCGAGCCCAGGCCGTTCAGGACCATCGCGTCGAGGCGCTGCGGCTGGTCGAGGAACTGCGCCGCGAGACCGATACCCTGTCCCGTCTCGTGCGGGCCTATTCGGCGACTGGCGAGACCCGCTTCCTCACTTACTACTACGCGATCCTGGCTATCCGTGAGGGGGAGGCGCCGGCGGTCGCCGACACCGAAGGAATGACCTACTGGGACCGGGTGATTGCCGGGCAGGCGCAGTTTGTGCCCGGCGGGACAGGGCCGCGCGTGTCGATGCGCTCCCGGATGGTCGCCCTGGGTTTCCAGGGGCCGGAGCTTGAGACGCTGGAGAAGGTGCTCACCGAAACCGATGGCCTGAAGACCATTGAGCAGGTGGCCTTCGCGGCTACCCAAGGGCTGTATGACCCGCAGACCCGCACGATCGTTTCGGAAGGGGAGACGCGCCCCGACGTGGCAATAAAGCTGGTCTTCGGCCGCGACTACGACCGCCAGCGCTTGCGCGTGACCGCGGCGGTGGCCGAGCTGATGCAGCGTGTCGACCAGCGTACCGGAGCCGAGGTCAGCGAGGCCCGTACCCGGTTGGGCGCGTGGATCATCGCTTCGGCGGTGAGCATGGGCATGACGGCGCTGCTGGTGTTGCTCGCTTTCCGCACCACTCACCGGAAGGTCCTGCAGCCGCTGGCCGACATGTGTGCGGTGACCGGCCAGCTGGCCCGGGGCCAGTACGACGTGCGCTTGGGCTGCGGGGACGGGGTGGAGGAAGTGCAGGCCCTGAGCACGACCCTCAATTCGATGGCGCGGGCCATCGAGACTGATATCCGCGAGCGCGAGGCGATCGGTCGTGAGTTGCAGCAGGCCCGGGCGCGGGCGGAACAGGCCACGCAGGCCAAGTCGATGTTCCTTGCCAACATGAGCCACGAGATCCGTACCCCCCTCAACGCGGTGATCGGCATGGCCGAGCTGATGCTGCACAGTCGCCTGCTGCCGCGCCAGCGCGAATATGCGGAGAAGATCCGCAGCGCCGGCCGCTCGCTGCTCGACACGCTCAACGACATCCTGGACTTCTCCAAGATCGAAGCCGGCCGCCTGGAGTTGGAGGACATTCCGTTCCGTCTCGAGCAGGTGCTCGCCACTGCGCTCCAACTTGTGGAGGGGGCGGCCCGCGAGAAGGGGATCGAGCTGATTTTCGAGGCCGGCCCGGGCGGTTTGCAGGCGCTCGAGGCGCCTCTGCTCGGTGACCCGCTGCGTATCGGGCAGGTGCTCGGCAATCTCCTCTCCAATGCCGTCAAGTTCACGCCTGCGGGGCATGTTGCCCTGCGCCTCGGCGCGGGGCCCGCGGCGGCCGGGGTGCTACCGGTCAGTTTCAGCGTTGAAGACACTGGCATCGGCATGCGGGCCGCGCAGATCGACAGCATCTTCGAGGATTTCGTGCAGGCCGACGGCGCGACCACGCGCCGCTACGGTGGCACCGGGCTGGGCCTGGCCATCGTGCGCCGGTTGGTGGAGGCCATGAGCGGGGAAGTGAGAGTCAGCAGCGAACCCCGGCGGGGCAGCGTCTTCCAGGTGCGGCTGCCGCTGGTCCTCGGCGAAGGGCATGAGGCGAGGCCGGTGGCACCGTTGCCGTGGCAAGGTCTGCGGGTGCTAGTGGCCGACGATTACCCGGAGGCACGGCTGTCCCTGATCGATCTGCTCAACCAGCAGGGCTGCGACGAGGTGGATGCCGCGGCCAGCGCTGCCGAGGTGCTCGAAGCCCTGCAGGCCGCGCGGCGGGACGGCGCGCCCTATGACCTGCTGTTTCTCGACTGGACCCTCCCTGACCGGGACGGTGCGGCCCTGCTGGAGTGTCTGCGTGCCCGCCCCGAACTGGCGCCCCCGCACGTCGTGCTGATGTCCATGCCCCGCGCGCTGGATGCGCATGTGCATGAGATCTTTGCCACCGGCCTGCATTTCGGCGACAAGCCATTGCTGCCCGCCGCCTTGCTGCGCCTCGGCGACTCCATCTTCGGCCGTGGCGATGCGGTGCCCGGGGAGAAGAGTCCGCTGGCCGGCGCGCTGGACGGGATGCGCGTGCTGCTGGTGGAGGACAACGCCACCAGCCGCGATGTGGCGGTGGCACTGATGGGGCGTTGGGGGGTGGAGGTGGACAGCGCAGCCGATGGTCGCGATGCGCTCGCCCAACTCGCCGCCCAGCCACCCGATTGCTACGACCTGGTGTTCATGGACCTGCAGATGCCAATGATGGATGGCTATGAGGCGGTGCGCTGCATCCGGCGGCAACCGACTTTCGATCACCTGCCGATCTACGCGCTGTCGGCCCATAGCGGCCGCAGCGTGCTGACGCGCTGCCTGGCGGCCGGCATGAACGGCTGTCTCGCCAAGCCCTATGAGCCCGGCGAGCTGTACGACGTACTGCAGCGGCATCATCACGGGCCGGCGAGCCGGCTGGCGGATGAGCCATCGGCTGCCCCGGGGGGCGAGGTGGTGCCAGGGCTGGCGGGCATTCCCGGCATCGATCCACGCTGTGCGATCAACGATACCGGGGTCAGCCCCACCCTTTATCCCCGACTGCTTGCCAAGTTCCGCGAGCAGTTTGCCGACGGGCCCAAGCGCCTGCGCATCGACGTGGAAAACCACGCCTGGGAGCGGGTTGCAGCCTTTGCACATACGCTCAAGGGGCGGGCCGGGCTGCTGGGCATGCCCGAGATCTCGAGCATCGCCGGACGTCTCGAGATGGCGGCGCGGGGCCGTGATGGCGGGCGGGCGCAGAGCGCGTTGAGGAGTCTCGAAGACCAGCTGCGTCCCATCGTCGAAGGCCTCGGCCGGATCCTGCCGACCCTGGAAACGGAGGGCGTCCCCCGGCCCGAGCAGCCCGTTGCTGGCGCTGATGTGGCGGAGCTGGTGCAGTGAAGCGCCTGATCGCCTTCTGCGCCGGCAGCGCCATCCTTGCCGCGTCAGTGCCGGCCGCTGCCGACGAAGAGGTCAGCCTGGCCGGCTTTGGCACCGTGGCGTATGCCCAGTCCAACCGTTCCTACCGTTACCAGCGTTTCATCGACAGCGGCGGCACCTTCCAGCGGGACTCGCGTCTCGGCGTGCAACTCGACGTGCGCCTGACCCCGGCGTGGAGCGCCACCGTGCAGGCGGCCCTGGCGCCGGCCGCCGACAGCGACCGGCAATGGGATCTGGCCTTGCCCTGGGCCTTTCTGTCCTGGCGGCCCGACAACGACTGGCTGCTGCGCGCCGGCAAGCTGCGCCTGCCGCTGCTGCGCTACTCGGAAACCATGGACGTGGGGACCACCTTCAATTTCGCCCGCCTGCCGATCGAGGTCTATTCCCTGGCGCCTACCGCCGAGGTGAGTGGGGTGGCGGTGGCACGGAGCTGGCTGGACGAGAGGCGTGAGCTCAGCCTGGAGGGTTACCTGGGGTCTGCCGATTCCTACTGGCGTTTCTTCCGTCGCGACGCGACGCCCCGTTCGCGACCGCGGGGGGCCTGGTTCGAGCACATCGAGATGTGGCTCACCGGCGCGCTGTTGACGGTGAGGGAAGGGGATCACCGGCTGCGCCTGAGCGTCCATCGGGGGGACGTGAAGCGGGTCGATGCACCGATTCCGGTCACCTATCCCTTCGTGCCTGTTGGCGGGGGCGGTTACTACCAGGTTACCGATGCCCTGCCGGGGCCTGGTGTGCCGACCGTTGACCGGGTGCTGAACTATACCTTCACGGCCAGTGCCGAATTCGTACTACCCCGCGAGTTCATCGTGACCGGAGAGGCGGTACGCCGGCGGGTCACGCGGGCCACCCTCGGCACCGATTCATGGGCGGCTTATGTGGCGCTGCAAAAGCGCATTGGGGCGTGGACCCCCTACGTGTACGTGGCCCGGATCCTGTCGTCGTCGGCGGCGCGCCGGCTTTATGCGGACGTCAATGGAAACCTGCTGCCCGCTTCCACTCCCGGGGCGGACATCATCAATCCCAGCCAGCGGCTTGGCGTCGATTCCCTCGACGTCTTCGACCAGCGCTCCGTCGCGGTGGGCAGCGCCTATCTGCTGACGCCCCAGCAGAAGCTCAAGGTCGAGTGGCTGCATAGCCGTACCGGCAGCACCTCGGGCTTCCTCGATGCACCGAGCGGCGAGAACAGCGGGCATCGGGCGGTGGATGTGCTGTCCCTGTCCTACAACTTCACGTTCTGAGCGCCCCATGGGAATCCGTCGCGCCGGACTGAGCCTGTTGCTGTGGGCGGGCCATGCTTTCGCCGGCGAGGTGGTGGTGATCGCGCATCCGTCGGTTCCCCGCCTGGACAACGTGGCGGTCGAGCGCATCTACACCGGCAGGGTGGTCGAACTGGGGGGCGTGCGCGTGATGCCGTTCGACCTGGCGGCGGGGCACCCCCTGCGGGGACGCTTCCTGGCCCGCTGGCTCGACCGGGACGAGGAGCGCTACTTGGCCTACTGGACCGTGCGTCGCTATGTGGGCAAGGGCGGGCCGCCGTCTCAGGTGCCGACCGTCGCGGAGATGATCCGGCTGGTCAGCACGACGCCTGGTGCGCTCGGTTACGTGGACGAGGCGGACATCAGGGCAGAGGTGAAGGGCAATGTGACCGTCCTGCTGCGCTGAAGGGCGCCTGCGGCCCGCAATCTGGCGCCAGGGCTGGATTTGGTCACGGCCACGTAGTGCGTCGGGCGCTACACTTGAGGCATGCCAGTGTGTCGCCTTCCAGCATCATGAACTCCCTGTCTACGCCCCAGCCCGTTCCTCTCTCCGACGCCTACCGCCTGCTCAATCATGGCCCCACGGTGCTCGTCTCCTCGGCCCATGGCGATCGCCGCAACCTCATGGCGGCGGCCTGGAGCATGCCCCTCGATTTCGATCCACCGAAGGTTGCGGTGGTGCTCGACCGTGCGACGCTGACCCGCGAGCTGGTCGATGCTTCCGGCGAGTTCGTGCTGGCAGTGCCCTGCCGCGCCATTGCCGAGCAGACGCTGGCGGCGGGAACGGTGAGCGGTCGGGATGGTGACAAGTTCGCCGCTCTCGACTTCGAAACCTTCCCGGGCAGCCGGGTGTCGGCCCCGCTCCCGGTGGGCTGCATTGCCTGGCTCGAGTGCCGGGTTATCGACGAGCCGGGGGTCCAGCACACCTACGACCTGTTCCTCGGCGAGGTGCTCGCCGCCTGGGCCGATCCGGCCGAGTTTTCCGATGGACGCTGGCATTTCTCGGCCGACGAGCGGCGCTCCATCCATTACGTTGCCGGCGGGCAATTCTTCGCCACCGGCGAGGCATTCGAGGTCTCCACGACGGGATGACATGGGCAGTTTTCCGGGGCGGTCCGGACGCGCAGAAGAAATATTTGCTGCATTGCACAAAAACCACTTGCATTCCTACTTTGTGCGATGCAACATAGCGCCATACCGAAATCATTTCGGTGACTGCAACCCAAATCGAGGAGAACACCATGTCCGTCAGCCCCGAACAGTTCGTAGCCACTTCCAAGGCCAACATCGAAGCCGGTCTGAAGACCGCCACCAGCTTCGCCACCACCCTGTTTACCGCTGTTGAGCGCGTTGCCAGCCTGAACCTGGCCACCGCCCGCGGTGCTTTCGATGACGGCCTGGCTTTCTCCAAGGCCGTGCTCGCTGCCAAGGATCCGAAGGCCCTGGCCGCCCTGCAACTGGGCGCCATCACCCCGGCGGTCGAGAAGTCCGTGGCCTACGGCCGCAGCCTGTCCGACATCGGCGGCGACACCCAGGAAGAGCTGACCAAGCTGCTCGAAGCTGAAGCCGCTGTTCTGTCCAAGAACATCGACACCGCTCTGGAAGGCATCTTCAAGAACGCTCCGGCCGGTTCCGAGCCCGCCATCAAGGCCGTCAAGACCGCTCTGGCCAACGCCAGCAGCGCTTACGAAGGCGCTACCAAGGCTGCCAAGCAGGTTGCTGCTGCCGCCCAGGCCAGCGTCGAGAAGGCCACCCTGGTTGCCGTCGAAAGCGTCGACAAGAGCACCAAGGCTGCTGCCTCCGCTCTGAAGGTCGCCTGATCGCTGCGGCTTCGGCCGCGCGTTCATGCAGTCCGGCACAAAGGCCCTTAGGGGCCTTTGTGCCGTTTACGTGTTGTGATTCTCACCGTCCTTCGGCGGGTGGGCGAAGGCCTGGCGCAGGCGGGCCAGCTCCCGCAGCCCGGCAGCAATGTGGGCGTTGACGGTTCCGTCCGGCCATTTTCCATCGCCGTCTGCCTGGCCTGCAGGCAGGCCGGTGAGCAGGGCCAGCGCGTCGTCCACGCTGTTGACGGCCCAGACGTGGAAACGCCCGGTCCGCACCGCCTCCACCACCTCGCTGGCGAGCATCAAGTGGCATACGTTGGCGCTGGGGATCAGCACGCCTTGTTCGCCAGTCAGGCCGCGGGCTGCGCACAGTTCGAAGAAGCCTTCGATCTTCTCGTTGATGCCGCCGACCGGTTGCACGATGCCGAACTGGTTCACCGATCCGCTGAGGGCCAGCGACTGCTTCAGCGGCAGCTTCGCCACCGCCGACAGCAGCGCACACAACTCGGCCAGCGAGGCGCTGTCGCCCTCGACGCCGCCGTAGGACTGTTCGAACACCAGGCTGGCCTTGAGAGAGAGTGGCGTATTGAGGCCGAAGCGGGCGCCGACGAAGGACGACAGGATTAGTACGCCCTTGGAGTGGATCGGGCCGCCGAGCTTCACTTCCCGCTCGATGTCGATCACGTCGCCGTCACCGACCCTCACCGTGGCGGTGATGCGGGCAGGGTGCGCGAAAGTGCTTTCCCCCAACTGGATCACCGCCAGCCCATTGACCTGGCCGACGTGATCGCCAGCACTGGCGATCAGCAACTGGTTGCGCAGCATCTCGTCCCGGTAGCGCAGGCGCAGGCGTTCGTTGCGCCGACGCTGGGCGGCGAGCGCCGTCTCCACGTGCTCCCGGCCGATGGCGTCTGCGTCGGCCCGGGCGGCGAAATGGTCGGCCTGGCGCAGCAGGTCGTCGACCGGCTGGGTGAGGGTGCTCAGGCGTTCGGCATCGCCCGCCAGGCGTGCCGCGTGTTCGATGACCCGTGCCACGGCCGGGCCCGACAGGGGGCGCAGCTGGCCGCGGCGGGCCAGGGTGGCGACCAGGCAGGCGTAGGTCGTGGTGTTCTCCGCCGTGCGGACGATCTCGCTTTCCATGTCCGCGTTGATCTTGAACAGGGCCGGAAACTCCGGGTCGTACTGGGACAGCAGGTAATACACCAGCCGCTCGCCGACCAGTACCACCTTCAGGTCCAGCGGCATCGGCTCCGGCTCGAGCTGGACGGTGCTGCCGAGGCCGATCAGGTCGGACAGGGATTCGATGCGCACCGTGCCGGCCTTCAGGCAGCGCTTGAGGCCCTCCCAGGCGTAGGGCTGGCCGAGTACCCGCAGTGCGTCGAGGACCAGGAAGCCGCCGTTGGCCCGCTGTAGTGCGCCGGCGCGGATCAGCGTGAAATTGCTCATCAGCGTGCCCATGTGGACCATGTGCTCGATGCGCCCGACCAGGTTCTGCAGGGTCGGGTGATCCTCATAGACCACCGGCCGCTGGCCGCCGGAGGGGTTTTCCACCAGCAGGTTCACCAGGTAGCGCTGCACGGTGATCATGCCGGAGTAGGTGGTGGTTTCGCTCTCTTCGTCGCTGCGGGTGGATTCGCGCAGGGATTCGGCGCCCTCGGTGATGTCGTGCAGGAGGTCGTCGAAGTGGGCGATGACTTCCGGCAGGTCGGCATAGTTCGGCTTGAGGTCGTCAATCAGGTGCGTCACCGTGAGTTGCAGGGCTTCGCTGCCGGCCTGCTTGATACGGTTCTGTAGTTCCCGGCGCCAGCGCGGGAAGTCGTTCATCAGCTTGTGCAGGCGCTCGCGCAGGACCTTGATGTGCTCTTCCAGCTCATGCTGGCGGGCCTCCGGCAACTCGGCGAATTCTTCCGGCGTCAGCGTGGCCTCGGCATTCTTCATCGGTACGAAGGCAAAGCCGTGGGGCGTGCGCAGCAGGGCCACGCCCAGTTCGCCGGCATCACGGCCGAGGGTCTGCAGCGCGGTTTCCTCGCGCAGCTTTTCTTCCTCCTGCATGGCCTCCAGACGGCTCCGGTAGTCGTCGCTCTGAAAGGCCGTGTTGATGGCTGGGATCAGCTCCTCGACGAAGTGCTGCATGTCGTCCCGCAGGCGGGCGCCGCGTCCGCAGGGCAGGCGCAGCAGGCGGGGCCGGTCGTCGTCGCGGAAGTTGAAGACGTAGCACCAGTCGGCCGGTGCGTCGCCGCCGTGGCTCTCGGTCTCCAGCAACTGGCGGATGATCGCGTGGCGCCCGCTGCCGGTCTCGCCGAGCAGGAACAGGTTGTAGCCGTCGTGACGGATGTCCAGCCCGAGGTGGATGGCTTCGATGGCCCGGCCGTGGATCTGTGCCGCATCCAGGTCGGGCAGCTCGGCGCTGGTTTCGAAAGGCAGGTCGGCCGGATCGCAACAGGTGTAGAGGGCATCCGGCGGCAGGGGAAGCAGCGAAGTCATCGGGCAGGCCTTGTGTCATGCGCTGCCGCTAGCATAATCACTCCATTGCGCGCCGGCCACGGTCGAACTGCACGCGGCTCATCCTTCCCGGCGCCCGACTGATCCACGTCAAGCCTTCCGGAGGTTCGCATGTCCGCCCAATCCCTGCAGGATCGAGCCGTCGGTGCCCTGATGGGCGCCTTCATCGGCGATGCGCTGGCCCTTGGCCCCCACTGGTACTACAACCTGGATGCGCTGCGCGCCGACTATGGCGACTGGATCGACGACTACACCACGCCACGCCCCGGCCGCTACCACGCCGGGATGCAGGCCGGCCAGTCATCCCAGGCTGGGGTGTTGCTGGCGCTGACGCTGGATTCGCTGGTGGCGCAGGGCGGGTACGACGAGGTCGATTTCTGCCGGCGCATGGACGAGGATTTCTTCCCGCTGATCGACGGTACGCCGATGCATGGCCCCGGTGGCTACACCAGCCAGTCGATCCGTGAAGCCTGGCGCCGGCGGGTCGGCGAGGGCCTGGCGTGGGGGCTGTGCGGCGGCAATGCGGACACCACCGAGGCGGCCGAGCGGACGCTGGCGATCGCCGTGCGCTACGCGCTGCGGCCGGCCGAACTGGCGTCGGCGGTGACCCGCAATACGGTGCTGACCCAGACCGACGGTACCGTGGTGGCGATGACCGTGGCTTTCGGCGCAGTGCTTGGCATGCTCGTCGAAGGGTATCCGCTCGATGAGCAACTGTCAGGCCGCCTGATGGCGCGGGTGAAAACGGGCGAACTGCCGTTCCACTCGGTGACCCGCGGCGCCCTGCAGGCACCTCACCCGGACGCCGAGGAGGCCCCGGTGGCCGGGCGCTTCCCGTCGCCGGACGCGCTGCTGGGGCCGTCAGACACCGCCCGGGCGGCGCGTGACCCATCCATCCGCATCGAGCCGGCGTGGAAGGTGTCGCTGGTCTACGGCCTGCCCTGCGCGGTGTATCACCAGTTTCCGGCCGCCTACTACCTGGCGGCCCGCTTCCCCGACGATTTCGAGTCGGCGGTTCTGCATGCGGTGAACGGCGGTGGCCAGAACCAGGCCCGGGCGATCCTCACCGGGGCGCTGGCTGGCGCCCAGAGTGGGCTGTCGGGGATCCCCTGGCGCTTCATCGACGGCCTCGAGAACGGGACGGGCTTGCTGGAGCAAGCCCGCCGGCTGGCAGTCCAGGTCGTGGCGGGGGCCTAGCGCCGGCGTCGCCCTCCCGCGGGGCGGCGATGCTCATCTCTGATGAATGTTCCGGCTGCCCGCCGCATTCCAATGTCGTTACAATGCGGCGCCGACGGAACATGAAGGCCCGGGTCACGCGGGCTGTGTGGAGGAGCTAGGGATGAGCGTCATTTTTGCGAAGACCCTGAAGGGGTATGAGGAGATCGAGCGCCGGGCCGCCGGTTTCAGTCCGCGGGTGCGCCGTGTGCTGATCTTCGTCGATGGCAAGCGTACGGTGGAGGATCTGCGCGGCTTGCTGCAATCGGATGATCTCGAGCACACCCTCGGCATGCTCGAGGAAGAGGGCTACATCGGCATGGTGGAGGCGACCGGGCTGGATGGCGTGCGCCGCGTCCCGCCGCCGCCCCAGCCGGCCCTGACCGCCTTCCGCCTGCATCCGCCGGGGGATGATCCGCAGCGGCTGCGCAAGGCCCGCAACTTCATGGTCAACACCCTCAATACCTTCATCGGTGCGGTGGGAACCAGTTCCCTGCAGGACCGCATCGAGGCTGCCGCCAACCCGGCAGCGCTGCGTGAGCTGTTCGACGAGTGGTACCACGCCATCGTCAGCTCCCGCGACGGCCGGCGGGAGGCTGAACAATTGCGCCGCCTGCTGCTCGAAGTAATCTGAGGCGGCACTACGGCGCACTTGCGCCGCATCAAGTACGCCGTGGAAGGGTATGGCTAAGCTGGGGGTGCCATGGCCAGTTCCGAGCTCGACTTCAACATTCCCGGCCGCGAAATCGCTGTCGCGGCGGAGGCCTTGTACCTGGCCAATCTGATGATCGTGCCGGGCGTCGCGTTCATCGCGCTAATGGTGCTGTGGTTGCGTGAGCGCCGGCGGGCGCCCGAGCTGGCCCAAGTGCATTTGCGCCAGACTGTGGCCGCCAGCCTGTGGGCCGGCATGCTGCTGGTGGTCGCCAACGCAGCGATCATCTTCACCGGTGGGTACGGTTCGCCGTACACGTGGGTGATCGTGATCCTCTACTTCACGACCTGCCATTCCACGCTGATCTTCTGTGGGGCCATTGGCCTCGCCAAGGCGCTGGCCGGCAAACCCTTCCGTTATCCCCTGATTGGACCCCGCTGATGGCAACACCCCGTGTGATCCCGATCCGCCCGGTCAGCACGGCGCGGCCCGACGGCGGCCGCCAGCGCCTGCGGCGCTGGGCCCAGGGCGGCTTCTTTGTGCTGTTCGTGCTGGCGCCAGTGTTCAATCTGCTGCGCTACGACCTAGTGGCGGGCCACGCCTGGCTGCTCGGTTTCGAGTGGCACGCCGGCCTGGAAGACTTCTCGGCGGGCCATATCGACGCGCTGGGGGCAGTGCTGCGTGTCATCGGGCGGGTGCTGCTGCCGATCCTCGCAGTCGGCGCCGTGCTGATCGGCGTAGCCTGGCGCTGGGGGCGGCTGTATTGCGGCTGGCTGTGCCCGCATTTCTCGGTGGTGGAAACGATCAACGGTTTCATGCGCCGGGCCATCGGCCGCCCCAGCGTGTGGGAGGCCCGCGAGCTGCCGCCGTGGGAGCCGGATGGTACGCCGGTGCGCTACGACCGCCTGTGGTGGCTGGTGACGGTGCCGCTGGCGGTGGGTTTCGCTTTCGTCTGGGCGGTGGTGCTGCTGACCTACCTGCTCCCGCCCTTCCAGGTGTATGGGCACCTGCTGACACTGGCGCCGACCCGCAACGAGTTCATTTTCATCACCGCCGGCACGATGGTGCTGTCGCTGGAGTTCCTGTTCGCGCGCCATCTGTTTTGCCGTTATGCCTGCGCGGTGGGCCTGTTCCAGAGCCTGGCCTGGATGGGCAACCGGGCGGCGATGGTGGTCGGCTTCGAGCGCGAGCGGGCTGCTGACTGCGCAAGCTGCTACAGCGCCTGCGACCATGTCTGCCCGATGCGCCTGAAGCCGCGCAACATCAAGCGCGCGATGTTTACCTGCACCCAGTGCGCCCAGTGCGTCAGCGCCTGCGAGACGACCCAGCGGGACAATCCCCGCGGCCCCTTGCTGCAGTGGGTCAGCGGGGAGGCGGCGCGGCATAACGAGGCGGCCTTCAGCGCGCCGAAACCGGAAAGGAAGACTCAGTGAGTGGCTTCAACGATTTCGCCATCGCCCGTGCGCTGCACGTGTTGGCGGTGTTGCTTTGGATAGGCGGGGTGGCCTTCGTGACCCTGGTGCTGCTGCCGGCCTGCCGGGCGCTGGCCGAGCCGCAAGCCCAGCTCGAGCTGTTCGAGCGGCTGGAGCTCCGTTTCGCCGGGATCGCCCGCTGGAGCGTGCTGCTGGCCGGCGCGTCGGGGACTTGGCTGGTGTGGCGGCTGGGTGTCGGTTCGCGCTTCGCCGACCCGGCCAACTGGTGGTGGATGCACGGTATGGTGGTCGTGTGGACCCTGTTCGCGGTGATGCTCTTCATCCTTGAGCCCTTCGTGCTGCACAAGGCCTTCCAGGCCAGTGCGCGGCGCGATCCGCTGGGTACGATGGCGCGCATCCAGCGCGTGCATGTGGTGCTGTTGAGCGTGAGCCTGATCGTGGTGCTCGGCGCCGTGGCGGGCAGCCACGGCGGGTGGAGCTTCGGCGGCTGAGTACCCAGACGGCGTGGGAAGGCGCCTGCGCGCGGGATTCCCTTCGTCATTTTCCTCGGCGGTGCGATCACGTATCATCCGTTGGCTGCGAACCCCGCAAACGGTCGAGAGCCGCCAGCCGCCAAATGCCCAAGATCCTGCTCGTCATTCCCTGGTCTCCGCTTCATCCCGCCGGCGTCAGCGTTGTTATCAGAAACCTGTTTGAGCAGTACCAGGCGATGGGGCAGGCTGCGCAGATCTGCCAGGATGACTGGGGCTGCCGTCATCCGCGGGCCGGCGAGGCCGACGTGGTAATGCTGCGCTTCGGCGTGTTGGGTGGAACGACGCCGCTGGCCCTGCTGAAGTCCCTGCTGTCTGCGCCCGGCCACCTGGCCCGGCTGGCCCGCTGGTTGGACCGCTCGGAGGTTGCCTGCGTCAACTTCCATTACGTCGGCCTAGGGGCCTTGTCGATTGCTTGTCTCAAGAGCCTGGGCCTCTTCCGCGGTCGCCTGGTGCTGTCTTTTCACGGCACCGACGTGAACAGTCCGGCCGACCCGATCGCACGCAAGCTTCTGGCATTCACGTTGCGCAAGGCGGACACCCTCACGTTCTGCTCCCGGGCCTTGTTGGAGAAGGCGGTGAAGGTCTTCGGTTTCCGCCACCCCGATGGCCGGGCCATCTACAACGGCGTGAATACCGCGGTCTTCCATGACGGCCTCGAGCCCTACCCGGGCCTGCCGGCCCGCTACATCGTGCAGGTGGGCTCCTTCATCCCGCGCAAGCGGCAGGTCTTCCTGACTCAGGTCTTCCTGGGGCTGGCGGCGGACTACCCGGACCTCCATCTGGTGCTGATCGGCATGGAGGGCCCGGAGTTGTCGAAAGTGCGGGCGCTGGCCGCCGGGCAGGGCTGCGACGGGCGGCTCCACACGCTGATGAATCTGTCGCCGGAGGATGTGGCCCGTATCGTGTCCAATGCCACCGTCTGCGTGCAGCCTTCCGACAGCGAACCCTTCGGCATCGCCACCATCGAGGCCGGGGCATGCGCCGTGCCGGTGGTGGCCAGCCGGGTCGAAGGGCACCTGGAAACACTTGCTGACGGGGAAAGCGGCCTGCTCTTCGACGTCGACGATCACGCAGCCTGCGCGTCGGCGATCCGCCAGATCCTCGACGACAGGCGGGCGGCGACGCAACTGGCCCGGCGCCTGCAGGCACGGGTCCGCGAGCAATTTACCTGGGAACACTGCGCCGGTGAGTATGCGCGGGCTTGCGCCCCCACCGCGGTGACCTCCTGAAGCGACCTCATCGAGACCGAAATGCCAAAGATCTCCGTAATCACCCCGACCCATAACGGCGCCCAGTATCTGCGGCAGGCACTCGATTCCGTGTTGGGCCAGAGCTTCCACGATTTCGAACACATCATCGTCGATGATGGATCCACGGACGAGACGCCGTGCATCATCGAGGAATATGCCCGACGGGATGCGCGGATCCGCACGGTGTGGCGCGAGAAAGCCTCCGGCGGGCCGACGATCCCGAAGAACATCGCCCTGTCCCTCGCCAGTGGGCCTTATGTGTGTTTTCTCGACCAGGACGATTACTACCATCCGGACAAGTTCCGCATCCTGAACGAGGGGCTGGACGCTCATCCCCACTGGGTCGCTGCCTTCCACGACCTGCAACTGGTCGAGGAGGATGGCACGCCCCATGATGGCACCTACCTGTCCAACGCGGACTTCCTGGCCCGCTCCAGTGGCTTCCTGCGCCCCACGGGCGCTGAGGACTGGCACGACTGCGGCGACGCGTTCTACGTCTTCATGAGTCTCAATTACGCGGCCATCCACACGGATTCGGTGATGCTGGCCCGTGAGCGGCTGCTGAACGACCCGGTCAGCTTCCGCGCCCAGTACCGGGGCAGTGACGACACCGATCTGTGGTTGCGCGTCGGGGCGCAGGGCAGCATGGGCTATTTCAACCGCAGCCTCGCCTATTACCGTCAGCACGGCAGCAACCTGAGCAAGAACCTGCTGGCGATGACCCGCAATGCGGTGGAACTGCACGAGGCCAATTACCTCCTCGCCCGCCACAAGCTGAGCGAGGAAGAGCGTGCCCGCTACCGCCGCAAGATCGCCAGCTACCAGAACACCGTCGCCTACCTGCTGAACAAGGCCGGCGAGTACAAGGAGGCGCGCGCCCTGCTGGCCGATGCAGCCCGCAATGGCGAGCCGCTGCAGGCCGGGCGCGGCCTGCTGTCATCCTTCATCCGCGAATACCTGCCCGGTTACGCGGGCCGGCGTATCGAGTCCTAGGCGCCTCAGCTCGAACAGCTGACCGCCAGCCCAGCCGCCCAGTCCGGCGGTGGCGCGGCGAAGCGTTCGTATTCCGGCTGTTCGTCGAAGGGCCGCGACAGGCAGGCCAGCACAGCTTGCGCTTCGCTGAAGTCTCCACCCTGGGCTGCGCGGATCGCGCCTTCGGCGATCCAGTTGCGCAGCACGTATCGCGGATTGACGGCGTCCATGGCAGTCTGGCGTTCCGCATCGGGGCGTCCGTCGGCGGCGATGCGCGCCCGCCACTGGGCAATCCATGCGTCGCCGGCTTCCCGGTCGATCAGCAGGTCGCGCAGCGGTGCGTCAGCGGCGGCGCGCCCGGCTTCGTCCACCCGCGCCGGCAGGCGTCCGAGATTGCGGAAGAACAGCGTGAAGTCCGGGTGCTGCTGCTGGAGCAGCTGAAAGGTGTCGCCGATGAAATCTTCGTCGCCCGGGCGGACTTCGGTGAAGCCGAGCTTGGCGCCGAACAGCGCGAAGAACTGCTGCTCGAACACCGGCGCGTAGCTCTCCTCGATGGCCGCCTGCACCGCGGCGGCCTCGCCGATTAGCGGGGCCAGCGCGCGGCCGAGGGCGTACAGGTTCCAGTGGCCGATCTGCGGCTGGGCCTTGTAGCTGTAGCGGCCGTGGTCGTCGGAATGGTTGCAGATGTGGCCGGCGTCGAAGGCGTCCATGAAGCCGAAGGGGCCGTAGTCGAGGGTCAGGCCGAGGATGGACATGTTGTCGGTGTTCATCACCCCGTGCATGAAGCCCACCGCCTGCCAGCGGGCGATCAGCTCGGCGGTGCGCCGGCCGACGTCGCGCAGCAGGGCCTCGTAGGGATTGGCGGCATCCCGGCATTCGGGGCGGAAGCGGTCGATCACGTAGTCGGCGAGCTGGCGCAGCTCGTCCAGCTTGCGGTTGGCGGCCCAGTGCTCGAAGGAGCCGAAGCGGATGAAGCTCGGCGCTAGCCGGGTCACCACTGCGGCGGTTTCGACGCTCTCCCGGCGCACCGGCGCGTTCGAGCCGACTACCGCCAGCGCGCGGGTGGTGGGAATGCCGAGGCCGGCCATGGCTTCGGAGCACAGGAATTCGCGGATGCTCGAACGCAGCACCGCGCGCCCGTCGGCGAAGCGCGAGTAGGGCGTCTGGCCAGCGCCCTTGAGCTGGATCTCCCAGCCGCTGGCCGGGTCGTCGAGGCCGATCGCCACCTCGCCGAGCAGGTGGGCGCGGCCGTCGCCGAGCTGGCCGGCCCACACGCCGAACTGGTGGCCGGAATACACCGCGGCGAGGGGCTCGCTGCCGGGCAGCAGGCGGTTGCCGGCGAAGAACTCGGCGAACTCGGGGCGCGCCAGTTCGCCCTCCGATAGGCCGATCAGTGCGGCTGCGGCCGGGCTGGCGGCGACCAGGTAGGGATCGGGCAGCGGCTGCGGCGGCAGGCGTGTGTAGAAGGCGGCGGGGAGCCGCGCGAAGGCGTTGTCGAAGGGCAGGGTTTCGAGGGTGTGCATGGTCTCTGTTCGGGCAATTTGCCCACGGGGGTTCGGGTAATCTTCGGGACCGCGGCTTGGGCCGCGTGTTTTATAAAATCCGACTGTTTCACTATGGTATGGCTGTGCAGGCCTGAGGGGAAGGATGGAGACGCACGACAGCCGGCCAGCCGGGGCAGTGGACGAGGGGCATGAACGCAGCGTGGACCTGAAGCGCACGCTGTTGCAGCGGGTCAGCCTCTTTGCAGTGGCGATCGGACTCGTGGCCAGTGCGGTAGTGCTGCAGCGGGCCGAGGCGCGAATGCGGGCCCACATTGAGCGGGCCGGTGGCGCGGTGGAGCGCCTGCTGGCCAGCGAGGCGGCGCAGCCGCGCGACGTGTTCCGGCGCAGTCTGGACGGCCTGGATTTGTCGTCCCTCGACGGCATCGGGCCGCTGCTCGGCATCTGCGTGGCGGTGGAGGACATCTACAAGCGGCCGGCGGTGCGCCGCTGCTTCGGCGACGGGGCGGAGGCGCCGGCTCTGCTGCGTGGCTTGCTGGCGACCCTCACCGGGCCGGACATCGCGTTTCGTGGGGTGATCGGCCAGTATCCGGGCGTCAAGGTCGGCGAGTTCGTCGTCACCCCCAACGTGGACAGTGAGGCCAACGCGGTGTGGGACCAGATCCGCACCGTGCTGGGCATGACCATCGGCATCCTGGTGCTGAACCTGCTGGTCTATCTACCGGTGCGCCGTGCGCTGGGGCCGGCGCAGGAGATCCTGGCAGTGCTCGGGCGTCTGCAGGCCGGCGACCTGGCTGCCCGCATGCCGCGCCCGCAGCTGGTGGAGCTGCGCCTCATTGCCAGCGGCTTCGACCATCTGGTGGTGCGCCTGCAGCAGACCCTGGCCGGCCAGCGCCAGCTCGCCCTGCGCCTGCTGACCGTACGGGAGGAGGAGCGCCGCCACCTCGCGCGGGAACTTCATGACGAGTTCGGCCAGTGCCTGGCCTCCATCGGTGCCGAGGCCGCCTACGTCAGCGCCGCGGTGCAGAACTCCCGCCCGGATCTGCTGCCGGCCGCCCAGGCCATCGCGTCGGTCACCGGCCACATGATGGAGAGTCTGCAGGGCATCCTGCATCAGCTGCGGCCGGTGGGGCTGGAGGAGTTCGGCCTGGAGGCAGCCCTCGAGCAGTTGCTCGCCGGGGGGCGCCGGCGGCGCCCGGATTGCGCTTTTACGCTGGATATCGATGGTGCGGTGGACGACCTGCCGGACGGTCTGACGGTCAGCCTGTATCGCATCGTGCAGGAGAGCCTCACCAATGCGTTGCGCCACGGCGAGCCGCAAATGGTAGCGGTGCGCCTGCAGCGGGACGCGGCCGGCTGCCGCCTGTGGGTGGAGGACGACGGCGCACCACGCAAGGGCGATACGGCCGGCAGCGGCCTTGGCGTGCTGGGCATGCACGAGCGGGTCGAGGCGCTCGGCGGGCGTTTCGCGCTGGAGCCGGTCACGCCGCGCGGCATGCGGGTGAGTGCGATCTTCCCGCCCGATGCCTGCCACGAGGAGGACGCGGTCCATGTCTGACATCACCCGCCTGCTGCTGGTGGACGACCACGCCATTGTCCGCGAAGGCTACCGCCGCCTGCTGGAGATGCGGCCGGACCTGCGCATCGTCGGCGAGGCGGGCACGGCCCGCGACGCGCTGGAACAGTTCCGGGCGCTCGAACCCGACGTTTTGGTCCTTGATCTGGGCTTGCCCGATATGGGCGGCGTAGAGCTGATCCGCCGCCTCGTGCAGCGTGACGCCCGCGTGCGCATCCTGGTGTTTACGATGCACCGGGAACCGCTGTTCGCGACCCAGGCGCTGCGTGCCGGCGCCCTCGGCTACGTAACCAAGAGCAGCCCGCCGACGGTGCTGGTGGAAGCGGTTTACAAGGTGGCCGAGCGGCGCCAGGTGATCAGTCCCGACATTGCGCCGGAGCTGGCCCTGGCCCTCGTCGAGCGCCCGCGGGAGCCGCTCGCCGAGCTGGCGCCGCGGGAGTTCGAGATCCTGCGCCTGCTGCTCGACGGTTGCAGTGCGGAGGAGATCGGCGAGCGTTTGTCGATCTCCTCGAAAACGGTGCAGAACTGCCACTACCAGATCAAGAGCAAGCTCGGTGTGCGCAGCGACATCGAGCTGACCCGGCTGGCGCTGCGCCTTGGGCTGATCTGAGCTTCAGGCCGCTTCCGTCTCTGCTTCGGCGGACGAGGCCTCGAAGAGGGCCTGCAGGGTTTCCAGACTCAGTTCGGCGATCGTCTCGCCGGCATCGTCGAGGATCTCGTACAGCAGCTCGCCGGGCTGCGGGCGCATGCTGAACAGCACGATGCAGTCTTCGGCGCCGCCGCCTTCCCGGTGCGGTGTCTCGTTGGGCTGTGACACCGTGTAGCTGCCGGTCGGGCGCACTTCCCGCAGTCGGCCGTCCATTTCGTAGAGGCGATGCTCGCCCTGCACGACGAAGGTGTGGTTGAGGGCCTTGTGACGGTGCAGGACGATCTGCTGGCCGGCGGCGAACTTGAACAGCACATCGGCGATGCGCTGCTGCATGTCCACCTGCAGGATCGCAAAGACGAAATGGGGAAAGTCGCCGAAGGGCTGCCAGCGGATGAGGCGTTCGTCGAAACGGTGGGGCATGGGTTTGTCTCCTGGTTGTCGAGGCCGGATGGCCGCTGCCAGTAGATCCTGGCGGGCCGCGTCGCCGTGAGGTCAGCCTGCCCGGAAAAGGCTGGGCAATCTTCCCGATGCACATGACGTCTGACGGTCGGGCAATTTGCCCACCGGCATCCGGGCAGGATGCCGATGTCCCGGCGTGTCCGCAGGCCTAGAGTCGGAGTGAGGCGGGGCACGGGTTCCCGCCATGACTCGACGGGGATGCCGATGCGCAGATCGACCGGGGCCGCCATGCTGGCCCTGTTTTTCACCACCGCCGCAGTGGCGGCGGACAACCGCTTCTGCGGTGGGCCGGTGCCGCAGACCGGGGAGCCCACCGACCTGGCCCACGTGGTCGGCGACCAGACCCTCGAATACATCGTGGATCAGCCGGCCAGCCTGATGGTGTGCAGCAAGGGCTATCTGCTGGAAAAGTGCGGCGACCACGACAACGCCCGCAAGGTCTTCGACAAGTGCATCGCTGCCGGCTACATCGGCGCGATGATCTGGAAGGCCCTGATGTTGCAGGATGGGGCGGGCGGCGTGACACCGGATCTGCCGGCCGCCGCCGAGCTGATGCACCGGGCGGCGCTGGCCGGCGATTCTCCATACGCGACCTTGGGCAAGCTCCATTACGCGAGCGCCTTGCAGGCGGGACGCGGCGTGCCGAAGGACGAGACGGAGGCGCGCAAGTGGTTCGAGGCGGCGGCGCGCGACGGTAATCCGGACGCCATCGAGTTCCTGCGCACCGGCTATCACGTGGGCGACCGGGATGGGCAGGCGCGGGGCACGGGGACACCGCCACCCTTGGCGTCGTCAGAACCGACGCAGCCCTTGCCGGGGGAGCTGTTCGAGGCCGCGCAGCGGACGGTCGCTGATCTGCCGGCCCAGGTCATGCCTCACTTCAGCGCGCGGCGTCTGCTGGACGCGCCGTTGGCCACACCGCCTGTCAGGCCGCCGTCTCCGGTCGAGGTGCCTCCTCCGCCCACGCCCGTTGCCGGACGCCATCTGGCGAAGCTCGCCGAACCACTGGTCCAGCCAGCGGGCACCGCGTCGGGTGGCCTGGCCGCGCTGTTCGGCGTGCTGCTCCTGTCGGGCGCCTTGCGTCAATCCCTCCGTGCGCCGACGGCGCGCCGCTCACTTTCCCTTTACCAGGCCTGAAACGATGAATGCCAATCTCGAAATCCTGATGTACGACGCCAGCCAGCTCTTCCTGGCGCCGGTACTGCTCGCCATTGCGGTGCTGTTCCTGTACGCCTTCCACGCCTGCGGGGCCTTCCTGTGGCAGGCCTGGCAGCGGCGGCTCGGCGTGGATGCCGGCTTCGAGCTGGTCGAATTGCACCGGGCCAATCCTGCGCTCGACATTGCCGAGCTGGAGGCGGTGGCCAGCCAGCGTCTGGAAGTCTCCCGCATCGCCACGCGGGTGGCGCCGATGCTGGGCCTGGTGGCGACGATGATCCCGATGGGGCCGGCCCTCAAGGCCCTTGGCGACGGTCAGCTGGCCGATGTGTCGCACAGCCTGATGGTGGCTTTCTCGGCGGTGATCCTGGCGCTCATTGCGGCGGCGCTCACCTTCTGGGCGCACAGCGTGCGGCGGCGCTGGTATGCGACGGATCTGCTGGCCGTCGAGAAGGGCTTGCCGGCGGCCTGCCCTGCGAGCCTGGAGGCTGCGCGATGAAATGGCGTCTGCACGATGCCGGCGAAGACGACGATCCGCTGCTGTCTGTGATCAACCTGGTAGATGTCTTCTTGGTGCTGGTCGCTGCGCTGCTGCTGGCCGTGGCGCGCAGCCCGGTGAACGTCTTCGATGCCGGGCAGGTGACGGTGATCCGCGATGCCGGCACGCCGGACATGGAGATCGTCGTCAAGAACGGGAAGAAGATCGAGCGTTTCCGCGGCGACGGCGCGGCGGCGTCGGCCGGCCAGGGCGTCAAGGCCGGCATTGCCTACCGGATGCCGGATGGTTCGCTGGTCTACGTTCCGGAATGATCCGCTGATCTGCGCGCTCCCGCTGGCGGGGGCGCTTTTTTTGTCCCGTTTTCAGCCCGCGCTGACGGGGCGGACGCTGGGCAGCTCATCGTCGGTGAACGGGCGGGAGTGGGTGAAGAAGGCCTTGCCCCGGCCGCAATCGAGCGAGAAGTCGCCGCCGTTGCCAGGCTTAACGTCGAGAATCAGCTGGCTGTTCTCGTAGTACTGGAATTCCTGGTGCCCCAGGTAGAAATCCGCGCCATTGATCGTGCCCAGCTTGAGCATGGTCTGGCCGGGAAGCACCTCACCGACCTTGTAGCAGTTGGGTACGCTGCCGTCGCAGCAGCCACCGGACAGCAGGAACATCAGCGGGCCGTGCTCGGCGCGCAGTTCGTCGATGTATTGATTGGCCGCGTCGGTGGCCACGATGCGTTCGGTCATGTTCGTGCTTTCCTCAGGGCGAAAAAAAACGGGGCGAGAGACTCGCCCCGTAACACCTTGCCTTACTCGTGAAGCTCTTGGATCAGAAGAAGCCCAGCGCGTTCGGGCTGTAGCTGACCAGCAGGTTCTTGGTCTGCTGATAGTGGTCAAGCATCATCTTGTGGGTTTCGCGGCCGATGCCGGATTCCTTGTAGCCGCCGAAGGTGGCGTGGGCCGGGTAGGCGTGGTAGCAGTTGGTCCATACGCGACCGGCCTTGATGTTGCGGCCCATGCGGTAGGCACGGCTGCCGTCGCGGCTCCACACACCGGCGCCGAGACCGTAGGGGGTGTCGTTGGCGATTTCGAGGGCTTCGGCTTCGTCCTTGAAGGTGGTCACGGCCAGCACCGGTCCGAAGATCTCTTCCTGGAACACGCGCATCTTGTTGTGGCCCTTGAAGAGGGTCGGCTGGATGTAGTAGCCGCCGGCCAGGTCACCGTTCATGTGGGTGCGATCGCCGCCGACCAGGCACTCGGCGCCTTCCTGGCGACCGATTTCCATGTAGGACATGATCTTGTTCAGCTGGTCCTGGGAGGCCTGGGCGCCCATCATGCTGTCGGTGTCAAGCGGGCTGAGCTGCTTGATGGCCTTGACGCGGGCCAGCACCTTTTCCATGAAGCGGTCGTAGATCGACTCCTGGATCAGCGCGCGGGACGGGCAGGTGCACACTTCGCCCTGGTTGAAGGCGAACAGCACCATGCCTTCGACAGCCTTGTCGAGGAAGGCGTCGTCGGCCGCCATGATGTCTTCGAAGAAGATGTTGGGGGACTTGCCGCCCAGTTCCAGGGTGGCGGGAATCAGGCTGGTGGCAGCGGCCTGGGCGATCACGCGGCCGGTGGCGGTGGAGCCGGTGAAGGCAATCTTGGCGATGCGGCGGCTGGTGGCCAGCGGCATGCCGGCTTCGCGGCCGTAGCCGTTGACGATGTTCAGCACGCCCGGCGGCAGCAGGTCGGCGATCAGCTCGGTCAGGATCAGGATGGAGATCGGGGTCGACTCGGCCGGCTTCAGGACCACGCAGTTGCCGGCGCCGATGGCGGGAGCCAGCTTCCAGGCGGCCATCAGGATCGGGAAGTTCCAGGGGATGATCTGGCCGACGACGCCCAGGGGCTCATGGAAGTGGTAGGCGACGGTGTTTTCGTCGATCTCGGAGATGCCACCTTCCTGAGCGCGCAGGCAACCGGCGAAGTAGCGGAAATGGTCGACAGCCAGCGGGATGTCGGCGTTCAGGGTTTCGCGGATGGCCTTGCCGTTATCAACGGTTTCGGCGTAAGCCAGCTTCTCGATGTTGGCTTCGAGGCGGTCGGCGATCTTCAGCAGCAGGTTGGCACGCTCGGCAGCTGGGGTGCGGCCGAACTTGTCGGCGGCGGCGTGAGCAGCGTCGAGGGCCAGCTCGACGTCTTCGGCGCCAGAGCGGGCAGCCTGGGTGTAGGGCTTGCCGGTGATCGGGGTGATGACGTCGAAGTACTCGCCCTTGACCGGAGCGACCCACTTGCCGCCGATGAAGTTGTCGTACTTGGACTTGTATTGGACTTTGGCGTCGGCAGAGCCGGGCAGTGCGTACAGCATGGGTATCTCCTCCAGGTGTCGGTTCGAAAACGCTTCGTGCAGCGCTGAACCTTATTCAGCAGGGGGCATGCCAGTACGCAATCAGACCAGGTTATGAACTCAAATGTCTTGTTTATCAGTACCTTGACCGGATTGTCTATTTATTGTGCAGTGCGATGTGGGTGTTGATGAAGTGTCCAGATTTGATACAGGTGCTCCATGCAATGTGCACGCTGGAGCACCTGCGCTGCATCATGCGATACGGAAGCGTCCAGATACGGCTTCCAGCTGACGGGACAGCTCGGCCAGTTCGCCTGCCGCACGGGTCAGTGTGGCGGCGCTGGCAGCGTTGGATTCGGAGGCGCCGGCGATGCGTTCGACTCGCTGCGCGATGTCCCGCGCCGCTGTCGATTGTTCTTCCAGGCCCAGTGTGATGCCCGCTACCGAGGCGAGCACCTTCTGGGTGCTGTCCTGGATGCTGCCAACCGTGGAGCCGGCCTCGTCGGCAAGCGAGACGCCGCGGGCGACCCGGGTGACGCCGGCCTCCATATCGTCGGCTGCACCACGGGTGGCGCTCTGGATGCGCTCGATCATCGTGGTGATCTCGGCGGTGGAATTGGCCGTGCGCTCGGCCAGCTTGCGTACTTCGTCTGCCACCACCGCGAAGCCGCGCCCCGATTCGCCGGCGCGGGCGGCCTCGATGGCGGCATTGAGGGCGAGCAGGTTGGTCTGGTCGGCGATGTCGCGGATGACGCCGACGATCATCGAGATGTCGCCGGACAGGCTTTCGAGATCCCGCACCGAATTGGCCGACTCGTTCACCGATTCGGCGATCGCACGCATTTCGCCAGCCGCCGCCGAAATGACTTTGGCACTGCTGCTGGCCTGGCTGCCGGAGCCTTCCGAGAGCTCCCGCGATTCACGGGCGTGGTCGCTGATGTGGTCGATGGATACCGACAGCTCCTCGACCGCGGCGGCCATCGCCGAGGCTGATTCGGACTGCTCCTCGGCCAGCTGGTGGGTGTCGCTGGCGGTCTGGCTGAGCTGGCGGGCGTTGGCGAGCAGTGAGGTGACCTGGTTGCGGATCGAGGCGATCAGTTCATGCAGGTTGTTACGCATGACCGCCATGTGGACGATCAGTGCGCCCAACTCGTCGTTGCCGGCGTGGGGCAGGGGGTGGAGCAGGTTGCCGCTGGCGATCGCTTCGGCGACGCTCTTGCCGGCTGCGACGGACTGGCGCAGGCGGCGGGTCATCAGCAGGCTGGCGAGTACCGCGGTGATCAGCCCGACGGTCCCGAGGCCGAGGAAGAGCTGCAAAAAGCCCTGATAGCGGGCTTCGGCGCGGGTGTATTCCTCCTGGGCGGCAGCTTCCTGACGGCGCAACGTGGTGCCGAGCTGCTCCAGTCCGCCCGCTTCCGGGTTGCCACTGCCCTGCACCTGCGTGCGCAAGGCCGCGACCTGCTGGGCGATTTCGGCATGGGCGGCCTGGCTGCTCTTCAGTGCATCGCGGGCCTCGGCCGCGTTGTGCAGCCCGAGGCTGCCGAAGCCGGCGCCGAGGGCTGCCAGGAAGGCGGCGAGCAGGTAAATTCGGGTGCTGATGCCGATTGTCGGCACGATCCGCTGGGCCAGCGCGGCAAGACCGCGGGGGGCCAACTGGCCTTCCTGCAGGCGGATCGACGCATCGCGCCGCATCTGGGCGTAAAGGGCTTCCGCGCCACTGATTTCGCTGCGGGTGGCCTTGATCCGCACGGACATGTAGCCGGAGCCGTCCGCAAGCGGTGTGGCGGTGGCCTTCACCCAGTAGAAGTCCCCGTTCTTGCGGCGGTTCTTGACGATGCCACTCCACGGGCGGCCGCGGGATAGGGTGTCCCACATATCGCGGTACGCTTCCGACGGCATGTCGGGGTGGCGGACGACGTTGTGGGGCTGGCCGATGAGTTCATCGTAGGTGAAACCGCTGGCAGCGACGAATTCGTCATTGCAGTCGGTGATCTTGCCCTCCCGGTCGGTGCGGCTGATGATCGCCGCACCATCGGGGATGGCGTACTCGGTCTGGGTGACTGGCTGGTTGTTGCGCACGCTGGGCTCCGGGGGCAGGGACAGTGCGCTTATATAACGGATCCGGCGGGCAATGCTGAAGGTCTAACTTCACATGCTGTCGGACTTTTTGACAAAAGCCGTGTTTCTTGAGTGGTTTTCTCAATTATCCCCGTACTTCAGTGCTGCGACTGGTGCCCGTCACGACGCCGTTCTCGTTGAAATGGATGTTAAAGAAAATGGCAGCGTTGAATTCCGGCGGCAGGCGCCAGTCCCACACTTCCTCCTTTTTCAGCGCGAATTTCTGGATGCTGCGCGGTTTGCCGAGCAGGCGGCGGACCTGGTCGCGGGTCCAACCGGGCTGCACGCGGGCGAAGTTCTCCGGGGTCAGTACGTTTTCCAGGCTGCGCAGGATGTTGTCTGGGCCGATGGTGGCCATGAAGCACTCGGTGCCTTCGGGCTGGCGGGTGTATTCCCAGGTCACGCTGCCGTCCTCGTTGCGCCACTCGATGCCGGGCTGGCCGAGCTTGGCCCGCACGTCGTAGCCGGTGGACATGCCGGGTTTGAGGTCTTTCATGTTCGTGGCGTCGCAGCCGGCCAGGCCGAGGGCAGCCAGGGCGCCGAGCAAGAGGGCGATCAGTTGGCGCATCAGGGGCTCCATATCTGCCCGTTTCCGGTCAAAGCGGCCGGGCTTGGTTACAATCCTCCCCAATACGGCCGGGGGTTACCGGGCAATTCTGGCATGAAGCACTTGGCGGAGGATGGACTGTTGAAACGGAACGCGATGATGCTGGTCCTGGCTGGCCTGACGATGTCCGCCGGCACGTTGGCTTGGGCCGACACGGTCGTGAAGATCGGCTTTGCCGGACCGCTGACCGGGCCGATCGCCCATGTGGGTAAGGATGAGCAATACGGTGCCCAGTTGGCGCTCGACGACGCCAACGCGAAGGGCGTGGTGCTCGGCGGGCAGAAGGTGCGTTTCGAGCTGCTTTCCGAGGACGACCAGGGCGATCCGCGTACCGCGACCACGGTGGCCCAGCGCCTCGCCGATGCGGGGGTGAAGGGGGTGGTCGGGCACGTCACCTCCGGTGCGTCGATCCCCGCCTCGCGTATCTACGAGCAAGCTGGCATCCCGGCGATCACCCCGTCTTCCACCAGCCCCAAGCTCACCCAGCAGCGCTACCGTACGACCTACCGGGTCATCGCCAACGACACCCAGCAGGGCGCGGCGATGGTCGGCTTCGCGGCCGATGTGCTGAAGGCCAAGCGTATCGCCGTCATCGACGATCGCACAGCCTACGGCCAGGGGCTGGCTGATGCGGTGGTGGACAGCCTCAAGCGCCGCAGCCTGGCGCCGGTTGGGCGGGAGTTCACGTCCGACAAGGCCACGGATTTTGCGTCCATCCTGACAAAGCTGAAGGCTGCCCAGCCGGATGCGATCTTCTACGGTGGCATGGATGCCCAGGGGGCGCCGCTCCTGAAGCAGATGAAGCAACTCGGCATCAACGCCAAATACCTGGGTGGCGACGGTGCTTGCACCGCCGAGATGATCAAGATCGCCGGTACGTCGATGAGCGAGGACGTGTATTGCACCAAGGCAGGTATCCCGATGGACAAGATGCCTGGTGGCAAGCAGTTCAACGAGCGTTTCAAGGCGCGTTTCAAGGTGCCGGTGCAGCTTTATGCGCCCTACAGCTACGATGCCACTACCGCGCTGATCGAAGCCATGAAGCTTGCTAATTCGGCCGATCCCGCCCGTTATCTGCCGCTGATGCAGAAAGTCGCGTTCAAGGGCGTCACCGGCAACATTGGTTTCGATGCCAATGGCGACAGCCGTGAAGGCGGCGTGTCCCTGTACCAGTTCAAGGCCGGCCAGTGGGAGCCCCGCAACTGAACGGCCCCGAAGTTGCTTGGCTTTTGCACACCATACAAATAAGAGGAGAAACCCGCATGAAACACACCCTTGTCGCCCTCGCCGTGCTCAGTCTTGGTGCATCTGGCGCCTACGCCCAGGAAGTCGTCAAGCTCGGCACCGCTGCGCCGCTGACCGGCACCCAGGCCCACCTGGGTAAGGACATCGAGAACGGCGTGCGCCTGGCCATCGAGGAGTACAACGCCAAGGGCGTGACCCTGGGCGGCAAGAAAGTGAAGTTCGAGGTGCAGGCCGAGGACGACCAGGCCGATCCGAAGACCGCCACCACGGTGGCTCAGCGTTTGGCTGACAGCGGTGTGAAGGGCGTCATTGGCCACCTTAATTCCGGTGCCTCCATCCCCGCCTCGCGGATCTATAACGAAGCCGGCCTGCCGCAGGTGTCGCCGGCCTCGACCAACCCCAAGCTGACTCAGCAGGGCTTCAAGGGCGCTTTCCGCACCATCGCCAATGACGTGCAGCAAGGTCAGGCCATCGGCCGCTACGCCGCCACCAAGCTGGGCAAGCGGATCGCCCTGATCGACGACCGCACGGCCTACGGCCAGGGCCTCGCCGACGAGGTGGACAAGGCCGTCAAGGCCGCCGGCGGTACTCTGACCGGGCGTGAATTCACCAGCGACAAGGCCACCGACTTCCTGGCCATCCTGACCCGTATCAAGGCCCAGAATCCGGACGTGATCGTTTATAGCGGCATGGATACCCAGGGCGGTCCGATGCTCAAGCAGATCAAGCAGCTCGGCATTACCGCCAAGTTCATCACCGGCGACGGCGGCTGCACTGGCGAGATCGCCAAGCTGGCCGGCGACGCGATCGGTGCCAACGCTTTCTGCACCCAGCCTGGCCTCCCGCTGGACAAGATGCCGGGTGGCAAGGACTTCAACGCCCGCTTCAAGAAGCGCTTCAACACCGACGTGCAGATCTATGCGCCGTATTCCTATGACGCCACTGCGGCGATCATCGAGGCGATGAAGGCAGCCAACAGTTCCGACCCGGCCAAGTACGGCCCCTTCATCTCGAAGGTGCATTTCCCCGGCGTGATCGGTACCGTGGCCTTCGACGCCAAGGGCGACATCAAGGACGGCGCGGTCACCGTCTACCAGTTCAAGGCCGGTAAGTGGGAGGCCGTGCAGTAATCCGCTCCGGCACCAGGCCCGTGGGGGTGGAGCTGTGTGGCGCATGTGTGGGGGCGAATTCATTCGCTCTTGGCACGCGTCTTACCGCTCCGCTCAAGCTCTGCGTCTCACGTCCGCGGGCGAATGAATTCGCCCCCACGGGGGGCTTTCCCTTCCTTCTCTTTGTCGCGCATCACCCTTAATGGAAACCCTCCTCCAACAAACCGTGAATGGCCTCGTCGTGGGCAGCGTGTATGCGCTGGTCGCCCTCGGCTACACGATGGTCTATGGCATTCTCGGCCTGATCAATTTCGCCCACGGTGACGTGCTGATGGTTGGCGCGCTGGTCGCCCTCGAGGCAATCCGCCTGATCCAGACCCATGCGCCCGAACTCGGCCTGGTGCCGACGCTGCTTGCCGGGCTTTCCGTCTCGGTGCTGGTGTGCATGGTGCTCGGCTACACCATCGAACGTACCGCCTACCGCCGCCTGCGCAACGCGCCGCGGCTGGCGCCACTGATCACAGCCATCGGCGTGTCCTTCCTGCTGCAGACGATCGCGATGATCATCTGGGGCCGCAACTACCATACCTTTCCGCAGCTGGTGTCCACCGCGCCGCTGGAGCCGGTGGCCGGCGTCTTCATCACGCCGGTGCAGATTGCCATCCTGGTGGTGTCGGCTGCGTTGATGGTGGCCTTGATGCTGCTCGTCAATAAGACCCGCCTCGGCCGCGCGATGCGCGCCACCGCCGAGAACCACAAGGTGGCGAGCCTGATGGGCGTGGACACCAACAAGATCATCGCGGCCACCTTCATCATCGGTTCTGCGCTGGCGGCTGTGGCCGGCGTGATGTTCTCGTCCAACTACGGCATCGCCCACTACGCGATGGGTTTCATGCCCGGCCTCAAGGCCTTCACCGCAGCGGTGCTGGGCGGCATCGGCAACCTGGGCGGAGCGATGCTCGGCGGGCTGGTGCTGGGCCTCGTCGAATCCATCGGCGCCGGCTACATCGAGGACATGAGTTTCGGCTTCCTCAATTCCAGCTATCAGGACATCTTCGCGTTCATGATCCTCGGCATCGTGCTCATCTTCCGGCCCACTGGCCTGCTGGGTGAGCGCGTGGCGGACCGGGCGTAGCAGGGGAGGCTGAAAAAATGAATGAACTCGCCCTCGCCATTCCCTGGCTCGGCAAGCGCAACCCGGCGGCGGCCCGCGGTGTTGTGATCCTGCTGGCCTTCGCGGCCCCGCTGATCGCCATGCTGTTCGGCAAGACCTGGGTGCGCATCCTCGATTTCGCGATGCTCTACGTGATGCTCGCCATCGGCCTCAACCTGGTAGTGGGCTTTGCCGGCTTGCTCGACCTGGGTTACATCGCGTTCTACGCGGTCGGTGCCTATACCTTTGCCCTCCTGGCCTCGCCCCATTTCGAGCTGCACCTGCCGTTCTGGCTGGTGTTGCCGCTCGGGGCCGGTTTCGCGGCGCTGGCCGGCATCGTCCTCGGGCTGCCCACGCTGCGCCTGCGCGGCGACTACCTGGCCATCGTCACGCTGGGCTTCGGGGAGATCGTGCGGATCTTCATGAACAACCTGAACCAGCCGATCAACATCACCAACGGGCCGCAGGGCATCAACATGATCGACCCGCTGGTGCTGTTCGGCTGGGATGTCTCCAAGCCCTTTAAGATCGGCGAGGAGATCACGGTCAATTCCCTGTTTCAGTATTACTACATCTTCCTGGCCTTCGTCGTGCTGTCGGTGGTCCTGGTCCAGCGCCTGCAGGTGTCGCGGGTCGGCCGGGCGTGGGCGGCGATCCGCGACGACGAGCTGGCCGCCAAGGCGATCGGCATCAACACCCGCAACATGAAGCTGCTGGCTTTCTCGCTGGGGGCGACCTTCGGCGGTGTGTCCGGCGGGCTGTTCGCCGCCTTCCAGGGCTTCGTGTCGCCGGAGAGCTTCTCGCTGATGGAGTCCATCGCGGTGCTGACGATGATCGTCTTCGGCGGCATGGGTAACCTGGCCGGCGTCATTGTTGGCGCGCTGGCCCTCACCGCGCTGCCGGAAGTGCTGCGCTACGTAGCGATCCCAGTGCAGCAGGCGCTTTTCGACAAGGTCATCCTCGATCCCGAGGTGCTGCGCATGCTGCTGTTGTCGTTGGCGATGATCTTCATGATGCTGCTGCGCCCGGCCGGGCTGATCCCCGCCTACAGCCGCTACTCCCGCCCCGAGTTGGTGGTGGGCAAGGAGGCTGGCAAGTGATCACCCTGCTTGAAGCCCGCGGCATCACCAAGCGCTTCGGCGGCCTGACGGCCCTGTCCGATGTGTCCCTGACCATCCGCAAGGGCGAGGTGTATGGCCTGATCGGCCCCAACGGCGCCGGCAAGACGACCTTCTTCAACGTGCTGACCGGCGCCTACGTGCCGGACGGCGGCGAGTTGGTGTTCAATGGCACCGAGCTGCCCACCGGCAAGCCGCACAAGGTTGTGGAGGCCGGCATCGCCCGCACCTTCCAGAACATCCGCCTGTTTCGCGACATGACCGCGCTGGAGAACGTGATGGCGGGCCACCACATCCGCTCCCGCGCCAACCCGTTCTCGATCCTGCTGCAAACCCGCCAGGCCAAGGAGGAGGAACGCTTGATCACCGAGCGCGCCTATGAGCTCCTGCGTTACGTCGGCATCGAGCGCTTCGCCGACACGGTGTCGAAGAACCTTTCCTACGGCGACCAGCGCCGTCTGGAGATCGCTCGCGCACTGGCCACCGAGCCGCAGCTGCTGGCGCTCGACGAGCCGGCAGCGGGCATGAATGCCACCGAGACCGCCAAGCTGCGCGAACTGGTGCAGACCATCCGCCACGACGGCGTCACCGTGCTGCTTATCGAGCACGACGTGAAGCTGGTGATGGGCTTGTGCGACCGCCTCGCGGTGCTCGACTTCGGCAAGAAGATCGCCGAAGACGTGCCCGCCGAGGTGCAGAAGAACGATGCCGTGATTTCCGCCTACCTGGGTGGGCATGGCACCCATAAGACGGGAGCGGCGGCATGAGCGACGCGAACACGCCGATCCTCCAGCTGCGCGACACCAAGGTCGCCTACGGTGCTATCGAGGCGGTGAAGGGCATCAGCCTGGAACTGGCGAAGGGGGAACTGGTGTCCCTGATCGGAGCCAACGGCGCCGGCAAGACCACCACGCTGAACGCCATTGCCGGCACCCTCGGCACCGCCGGAGGTGAGATCCGCTATGCCGGCGAGGCCATCGACAAGCTGCCGGCCCACAAGCGCCTGCGCAAGGGCCTGGCCCTGGTGCCGGAGGGGCGCGGTATCTTCACGCGCTTGACCGTCGAGGAAAACCTGCGCATGGGCGCTTACTGCCGGCGTGACACGGACGCCGTCGAGGCCGACATGGAGCGTATCTTCGGCATGCTGCCGCGGGTCAAGGAGCGCCTGGCCCAGGTGGCCGGCACCCTGTCCGGCGGCGAGCAGCAGATGGTGGCCATCGGCCGCGCGCTGCTGTCGCGGCCCAAGCTGCTGTTGCTTGACGAACCGTCGATGGGCCTGGCGCCGCTGGTGGTGGAGAAGATCTTCGAGGTGATCCGCTCGGTGGCCGCCGAGGGGGTGACGATCCTGCTGGTCGAGCAGAACGCCAACCTGGCGCTGGAGTTTTCCCAGCGGGCTTATGTGATGGAGTCCGGGCGCATCACCCTCAGCGGTTCGGGTGCCGAGCTGCTGGCTGATCCCAAGGTGCGCGCGGCCTACCTGGGTGAGTGACGGAGAGGGCTGACGTGGAGGGTTTCGCCGTCTAGTCTTTATAGACGGGATCCCCTTTGTGTCACCCATGTCCGTTCCGTCCATCGGTACGTCCTCTCTTGCTGTCCTCAGCCAGGCCCTGGCCGCCCAGACCAAGGTGCGGACGGCTGCGTCCACGGAGCAGAAGCAGGCCGCAGTGAGCGGCAGGCTGAGCGAGTCGGACCAGCGTGTCGTCGCCAAGCTGCAGGAACGGGACCGGGCCGTGAGGGCCCACGAGCTGGCCCACATCGCAGCCGGTGCCGGGGTTGTCACCAGCGGAGCCAGCTACACCTACGAGACCGGCCCGGACGGCAAGCGCTATGCCAATGGCGGTGAGGTCGGCATTGACGTCTCGCCGGGGCGCACGCCCCAGGACACCTTGCGCAAGGCCCAGCAGATCCGCGCGTCGGCACTGGCGCCGGCCGACCCGTCTGCCCAGGACCGCAGCATTGCCGCACGGGCCGACCAGATGGCGACCGAGGCACGCATCGCGCTGGCGGATGCTTCCAGCCAGTCGGCCAGTGCTCCACCTACCCGCAGGGGCAACGACGACCCGGCCAGTGCCCTTTACCTGAGCGTCGCAGGTGGGCGGGATGCATCGGGGAGCCGCGTCAATACCTGGGCCTGAGCTTGATGGACGGCCCATTCGACCAGTTGCCAGCGTGATCCGTTGATCGGCCACGGCACGTAGGCAAAGGGGCCAATGCCGCTGAGGTGGAAAGTGGCATGGTCCGTCACCGTGATGGCCTGCCCCGGCCAGAAGTGCGCCAGCGTCGTTTCCAGGTTCTCCGTTTCCGTGATCGTGAGTTCCTTCAAGCGTCTTGGCGCAGCGCTGGTCGAGATCACATCGTGGTAGCTCGCCCAGTTGCGTTCGGCCAGGTGGCGCCCGAGTAGCGTGGACCAGTTCTCTTCCGGAGCATCGACTTGTCCGAGTACGTTGGAGAACAAAAAAGCCGCGCCCGGAAAGCGCTCCGCCAGCCATGCGAGCCCGTCCCGCGTGCGCAGGCAGTCCAGCCGGTCGAATCGGAGCGCTGCTGCATCGCGTCGGCGGGCCAGCAGGCGACGGGCGATAGGATCAGGCTCCAGTGCGATGACGCACTCAAACCGGGCCAGGAAGCCGTCCGGCAGCGCGTAGCCTGCATTGGGGCCGACGATGACGAGTGTCCTCTCGGCAACCTGCCAGCCGTCGAGCCAGCCGGCCACCGCGGCATGGAAGGCCGCCCAGCGCTCATGCCGGTGGTGCCATGCGCGCAGGTGATATACCAGGCCGCCGCTGGGGTCGAGAAGGTGGTCGCGCAGGCGGGGAAAATCAGCGGGCACGGGCGTGGCACGATGAGGATCGAAGTGCCGATTATGCCGGATGGGCTGGTCAGCCCCGTGTCAGGGATGCCATGCTTCAGCCTTTATCGAATCTGCTTGAGCAAAAAGGAGAATGGGATGACGGATCCCCTGCACGAGGCGCAGTTGTCATCGGATATGGTGTTCGAAGGGCAACTCCTGAAGGTCTATCGGGACCAGGTGCGTCTGCCCGACGGCAAGGACGGGGTGCGCGAATACATCAAGCACCCGGGCGCGGTGGTGGTGATCCCGGTGCTGGCGGACGGCCGTCTGGTCTTCGAGCGCCAGTTCCGCTATCCGGTGGGGCAGGCCTTCCTTGAATTGCCGGCCGGCAAGCTCGATCCCGACGAGGACATCCTGGATTGCGCCCGACGCGAATTGCAGGAGGAAACCGGCTACGTCACTGAGCAGTGGCGCTACCTGGGCGTGATGCACCCGTGCATCGGCTACTCCAACGAGCGTATCGAGATTTTCCTGGCCACCGGTCTGGAGCATGTCGGTCACGCCTGGGACGACGGGGAGTTCCTGGAAATCCTGACCCTCAGCCTGGAGGAAGCCCGCGAGGCGGTCTTCGACGGCCGTATCACCGACGCCAAGACCATCACCGCACTGTTCTGGGCCGAGCGGGAGCTGGCGAAGGGCTGAGCGGGCGCCCGTCCCTGACCTGCTGCCTATGACGGGTGGCGGAACGGCAAGCCCACGACTAAGCTGCGTGAGTGGTTATGACCACTCCGCGGTGTCAACTTTTCGGTGCAATCCTGCGCGAAAGGCTGCATCCCCGGTTAAAACAACGTCAGGGGCGATATACATGAACAGAAGCGTTTTGTCGGCTTTGGGCCGGGCCGCTGTTGCGGCGGCCTGCCTGCCCGCTGCAGCCCATGCGGGGGTGATCGGTATGCTCGGCAATTTTGATGTCATCAACGACACCGGCAAGACTGCGCATGGTTTCGAGATCGAGCTGGAAGGGCTGCATGCTTCGCAGATCACCGATACCTTCGGCGGGCCGGGCCGGGGTTTCCCGACCGGGCGCGGGTTTGATCCGGCCAGTAGCGTTGTACGTTACGGGTCGCCGATCATCACGGAATACTCCAACGGTGCTGTTTTTGGCACACGCGTCACCTACCGCGGCGTTTACGACGGCAGCAACTGGGACTATGGGACGCCTAGCGGCACCTTCATCACACCGGGTGATAACTGCTGGTCGGGCGGCGGGGTGGGGTATTCGGCCAGTACGCCCTGCGATCATTTCGGGGTGGGGACCAGTGCCAACCCGGTGAATGTCACCTACAACTGGCTCCTCGAAACGGCCGCCGCCGGTGTGCTGACCAATGGCACGGTGACCCTGCCGGCGCCGACCTGGAACGTGGTTCAGCCACCGCCGCCGCCGGTGGGCCAGCCGCCGGCACCGCCGGTGGTGGAGGCGAAGATCGTGGCGCCCGTTGCAGTAGATCCGGACCGTTTCGGGCCGGCGATCTGGGTCAAGGTGTTTACTACTGAACTGGAGGACGCCGTCGGGCTTGAGGAACTGGTTGCCGATAACAAGAAGGTCAAGCAGGCGGAAACCGAGATCGAGTGGCAGTTGCTGCAGCGGGATCCTGGCAATCCCGATTCTGGCAAGCTGGAAAGCGGCTACGGGGCGCCGGTCGGTCCGAAGGCAGCGTCCATCCTGAGGCGTTATGAATTCTTCAAGTATGCCGGTCTTTACGATCCAGAAACCAACGAGGCGCTGGTTGGAAGCGATTCACACCCGACTCCCGAAGAGATCGGCACCTATCTTGGGGCTCAGAACGCAGCCCTGAACCTAGATATCGCGCAGATTCCGAACCCGCCTGGCGGACGGCTACCCGAGCCGGCCTCGGCGGCTTTGCTGCTGGCTGGGCTGGGGGCGCTGCGCTTCAGTCGTCGGCGTTGAGGGGGATGCGGCTTGTTGCCGGGCTGCCTCGGTGGAAGTGGTGCCACCACAGCCCGAAGCAGGTCATTCCGAGCAGCAGGCAGCCCGTCGCGCCCGCCGCCAGACCTGGCACCGTGTCCCACAGGGCCGGTGCCAGCACGCCGGCGGCGACGGCGCTCACCAGCATCTGCAGGAAGCTCTGGCAGCTTGAGGCGACGCCGCGCTGGGCTGGGAAATGGTCCAGCGCCAGCAGGGTCAGGCTGGGCATTGCGATGGCCATGCCGAAGTTGTAGAGGGCGATCGGTAGCACGGAGTGGGGCAGGCCGGCGGGCATCAGGAAGGACAGCCCCAGGTTGAGGATGGTGGCGACGAGCATCAGCCCGTAGCCGAGGGCGATGGTGCGGGCCTGCGACAGCCGGCCGGCCAGTCGCGCCGACAGCGCCGAGCCGCCCATCATGCCCAGCACGCAGGGAATGAAGAACCAGCCGAAGCCGGTTTCCGGCAACTGCAGGTGGCGCATCAGGAACACCGGCGCCGACAGCACGTAGATGAAGAAGCCGTTGAAGTTGAGGCCGACGGCGAAGGTCAGCAGCAGAAAGCCCGGCGTGCGGAAGACCTGCGCGTAGCGCCGCGCCAGCGGGCCGGGATGGAGCGGATGGCGGGCAGCCGGTGGATGGGTTTCCGGCAGCTTCCAAGCACACAGGCTGGCTAGCACGAGGCCCAGCAGGGCTAGGAAGACGAACACCGCGCGCCAGCCGAAGGTGCTGTAGATCCAGCCGCCGAGGATGGGGGCGATGGCCGGGCCGAGGGCGAAGGCCATGCTGACGTGGCTCATCATGCGCTGCGCGCGCGCGCCTTCCATCAGATCGCGGACCACCGCGCGGCCGACCACCATGCCGGCGCCGGCACTGATGCCTTGCAGACCGCGTCCGAGCAGCAGGGTCTGGATGCCGCCGGCGAACACGCAGACCAGCGAGGCCAGCGTGAACAGCAGCATCGAGATCACGATCACGCGCTTGCGCCCGTAGGCGTCGGACAGGGCGCCGTGCCACAGCACCATCGCGCCCAGCGGCACCATGTAGGCGGTGAGCGTCTGTTGCACCTCCACCGGGCTGACACGCAGGTCGGCGCCGATGGCTTGGAGGGCCGGCAGATAGGTGTCGATCGAGAACGGACCGACGGTGGCGAGCGCCGCGAGCAGCGCCGCCAGCTGGGCGTAAGGCATGGGGTGTCCGGAAAAAAGGAGCAGTTCAGCAGGGCGAGGTGCCTGGGCGGGGGCGAATTCATTCGCCCCCGCAGGAGCAACTCCCAATGTTGTTCTACTCGACGGCGTGGATCTTGGTCACGTAATAGCCGGTTTCACCGAAGCAGGTGGAGGGGATGCCCACGTGCTGTTCGTAGGACAGGGCGACCCGTTTGCCCATTTCGGTGTTGATGGCGGCCGCGACCTTGTCGTCGCGGACGGTGAATTTGAAGATCTCCGGCAGGCTGCCGGGAATCGCGACTATGGCCAGTTCGCCTTCCCAGGTCTTGCACAGCCAACCCTTCTGGGAAAACTTCTGCACATAGCCGGCACGTTCGCCCGACGAATAGCTCCAGCTGAGGGTCAGCCAGGTGTAGCCGGCGGCCAGGGCTGCGATCAGGATGAGGAAGCCGGCCAGCCACAGGCGCCAGTTCTTGGCGCGGGGGAGACCGGAAGAAAGCGTGGAAGCCACGGAAAACTCCTGTTCATGTTCAATTGAATTCCCCCGGGCCGCGACGGCTCTGCACCGCTTCGGCTATGTGGGGGGCGCCGATATTGTCGGCGCCGTTCATGTCGGCGATTGTACGCGCCACTTTCAGGATGCGATGGTAGGCGCGTGCCGACAGGCCCAGGCGCTCGATGGCGGTGCGTAGCAGCGCGTCACCGGCGACATCCGGCCGGCACCATCGATTGACACCGGCCGCGTCGAGGCGTGCGTTGGGCATGCCCTGCCGGGCCTGCTGGATGGCCCACGCACGGGCGACACGCTCCCGCACCACTGCCGAGCTCTCGCCGCTGGCCGTGGTTTGCAGTTCGGCGACCGACAGGGCAGGCACTTCCAGCACCAGGTCGATGCGGTCCAGCAGCGGGCCGGACAGGCGCTGGCGATAGCGCCGGACCTGCTCCGGCGTACACCGGCAGCGGCCGTCCGGGTGGCCGTGGTAGCCACATGGACAGGGATTCATCGCCGCGACGAGTTGAAAGCGGGCCGGAAACTCGGCCCGGCGTGCCGCGCGGGAAATCGTGATGTGGCCGCTCTCTAGCGGCTCGCGCAAGGCTTCGAGTACGCGCCGGTCGAACTCGGGGAGCTCGTCGAGATACAGCACGCCGTTGTGTGCGAGGCTGATCTCGCCAGGCCGGGGTGTGCTGCCACCGCCGACCAGTGCTGCCGTCGAGGCGGAATGGTGAGGGGCGCGCAGCGGGCGGTGGTGCCAGCGTTCGGGGTGAAAGCTGCCTTCGATCGACTGCACGACGGCACTCTCCAGGGCCTCCCGGTCGTCCATCGGCGGCAGCAGGCCGGGCAGGCGCTGGGCCAGCATGGATTTGCCGGTGCCCGGTGGGCCGTACAGCAGCAGGGAGTGTTGGCCGCTGGCGGCGACCTCCAGAGCCCGGCGGGCCTGGGCCTGGCCTTTGACGTCGGCCAGGTCGGGGTAGGCCGGCGGTGGCGCCAGTGTCGCGCCGTCATGGGGGGCGAGAAGCGTGTGCCCACACAGATGGGCGGCGACGGCCGACAGGCTGCGTGCCGGCAGCATCTGCACGTCCTGTACCAGCGCGGCTTCGGGGGCGTTGGCGATCGGCAGGATCAGCGTGCGTCCGCTGTGGGCAGCCTGCCGGGCCAGCGCCAGGGCGCCACGTACCGACCGTAGTTCGCCGGTGAGGGATAGCTCGCCGGCGAACTCGTAGCGGTCCAGCCGATTGGCCGGAATCTGGCCAGAGGCGGCGAGGATGCCCAGCGCGATGGGGAGGTCGAAGCAGCCGCCCTCCTTGGGTAGATCGGCAGGAGCCAGATTGACGGTGATGCGCCGCTGCGGGAACTCGAACTGCGCGGTCTGCAGCGCGGCGCGCACGCGGTCGCGGGCCTCACGGACCTCCGCATCCGCGAGACCGACCAGCGTGAAGGCCGGCAGGCCATTGGCCAGGTGTACCTCGACGGTGACTTCAGGGGCCTGCAGGCCGACAAGGGCGCGGCTGGTCAGGAGGGCTATACTCACGGCGTATCTTTTTGGAATAAACCGGCAGTCTAGCCCAGGCGTGGCTGGGTTTAGTGCATTGTCATTGTTGCTCGCGATAGGCTTCCACCGAGATTACCAGGCGCACCTCGTCGCTGACCGAGGGGATGTTCTTGGTCATGCCGAAATCCGAACGCTTCAGGCGGGCGGTGATGTCGGCGCCGCAGGTTTCGCGCTTGTTGAGCGGGTGGGGGGCACAGTGGAAGCGGGACAGAGTAAGCACCAGCGGTTTAGTGATGCCGAGCAGCGTCAGGCTGCCCTCTGCCGACACCGGCTTCTCGCCGTCGAAGGTGAGGCGATCGGCCTTGAAGCTGATCGTCGGATAGGTCTCGGTGTTGAAGAAGCCCTCGCCGCGCATGTTCTCGTTCCATTTGGCGAAGCCCATGTCGATGGACGCCGCGTCGATGGTGACTTCCACCGAGCCGCGACGGGCCGCGCTGTCGAGGACGATCTTGCCGCTGGTCTTGTTGAAGCGCCCGCGCTGGGTCGAGAAGCCAAGGTGGTCGGTCTCGAACAGCGGGTAGGTGTGGTTGGAGTCGATCGTGTAGCTGATGGGGGCAGCGAAGGCGGGGGCGCTGGCGACGGCAAGCAGGGCGAGCAGCTTCTTCAAGGGATGTCTCCGGGAAAGCGAAAGGGTGTTTGTAATTGATCTTGGGCTGGCATGAAAAAGGGCGCCGGGGCGCCCTTGCAATGACCGTCGGAACGGCAGGAGGTTCAGCCCGCCTCTGCCGGCGGACGCGAGGCCAGTTCCGACTCAAGTTGGGCGACCCGGTGTTCGAGTTCGGTCAGCTTTTCGCGGTAGCGGGCGAGGGTTTCCTTCTGCAGGTCGAATTCCTCCCGCGTTACCAGGTCGAGCCTGGAAAAACCGCTGGCGAGCAGGGCGCGGGCGTTCTTTTCAAGGTCCTTGGCGGGGCTGTTGGCGAGAAGTTCGGAAACCTTCGAACCGATTTCATCGAGGATTTTGGGATTGGCCATGGCAGCGTTCCTCACAGGAAAGGGGATAAATCCAAGTCGTAACCCAGTTTAGCACCGGAGCCCGTCGACGGTTGCGGCGCACCATGCACCAACACGGCGCCCTCTATTGGTGCGTACTCCCAAAGTGGTGCGGATTGAATTTTTTCTGCGCTGCAGCAAGGCTCGATTATTGATGTCAAGTCATTGAAATAATTGTATTTTTAAATCTGGCATGATGGTTGCTAAGTTGTGTTGGCCAACTTTTATTACTAGGAGAATCCAATCATGCGCATGACCGCTATCGCTTCCGCCTTGCTCGCAGCCTGTGCCGCCCTGCCGTCCCTGGCAAACGCTGCCGACGCGGCGCCCGCTCCCGAGCACACCTTCACCAGCAACGTCACGCTGGCGTCGGAGTACATCTACCGCGGTATCGGTCAGACCAACCGCAAACCGGCGATTCAGGGTGGTTTCGACTATGCGCATTCGAGCGGCCTGTACGCCGGCACCTGGGCGTCCAACGTGTCCTGGCTGACCGACGGCAGCTCCACCGTCAGCAACAGCATCGAGATGGACTTCTACGGCGGCTTCAAGAACACCGTCGGCGACTTCGGCTACGACGTGGGCGTGCTGCAGTACTTCTACCCGGGGTCCGGCTACGGCAACAACCCGAACACCATTGAAGGCTACATCGCCGGTTCCTGGACCTTCCTGACCCTGAAGTATTCGCATTCCTTCAGCGATCTGTTCGGCTGGACCGACTCCAAAAACTCCGGCTATCTTGACCTGACCGCCGCCTACGAACTGAGCCCGGGCCTTAACCTGATCGGCCACGTGGGTCGCCAGAAGATCCACGGTGACAACAGCGGCGCCTCCTACACCGATTACAAGCTCGGCGTGACCAAGGACATCGCCGGCGTCGTGGTCGGCCTGAGCTACATCAACACCAACGCCAGCCAGGCCTTCTACACCAACGCCTTCGGCAAGGACCTGGGCAAGGACCGCGTGCAGCTGACCATCACCCGTACGTTCTAACTTCCCCCCGTAACCGCGCGGCGGCTCGTTCGGGTCGCCTTGCATGAGGACCCAACCATGAAACTCGTAACTGCCATCATCAAGCCCTTCAAGCTGGACGAAGTGCGTGAGGCCCTGTCCGCCATCGGCGTGCAAGGCATCACGGTAACCGAGGTCAAGGGCTTTGGCCGTCAGAAGGGCCACACCGAGCTGTACCGCGGCGCGGAATACGTGGTCGATTTCCTGCCGAAGGTGAAGATCGAGGCCGCCGTCAAGACCGAGATCCTCGATCAGGTCATCGAGGCGATCGAAAAATCCGCCAGCACTGGCAAGATCGGTGACGGCAAGATCTTCGTGTTCGATCTCGAACAAGCCATCCGCATTCGTACCGGCGAGTCCGGTGCCGAAGCGCTGTAAGGGAGCTTCCCATCATGAAAAAACTCTTCGCAGCCCTGCTGACGACCCTCACGGTCGGTTTTGCGGGCCATGCGCTGGCCCAGGACAAGGACGCTCCGGCCGCGCCGACTGCCGCCCCCGCGGTGACCGCCCCGGCCGAGGCCAGCGCTGCGGCCAAGCCTGCTGAAGCACCGGCCGCAGCCCCGGCTGCCGCTGCCGAGGCCAAGCCGGCAGAAGCTGCTGCTGCCGCGCCGGCTCCGGTACCGAACAAGGGCGACAACGCGTGGCTGATCGTCGCCACCGCCCTCGTCATCATGATGTCCATTCCTGGCCTGGCTCTGTTCTACGGTGGCCTGGTCCGCGCCAAGAACATGCTGTCCGTGCTGCTGCAGGTGTTCACGGTGTTCTCCCTGATCAGCGTGCTGTGGGTGCTTTACGGCTACTCCGTAGCGTTTACCGAGGGCAGCGCCTTCTTCGGTGGTCTCGACAAGGTATTGCTGAAGGGCATCACGCCGGACTCCGTGGCCGCCACCTTCTCGAAGGGCGTGGTGATCTCCGAGTTCATCTATGTGGCTTTCCAGGGGGCCTTTGCCGCCATCACCGTGGCCCTGATCCTCGGTGCCTTTGCTGAGCGCATCAAGTTTTCCGCCGTGCTGCTGTTCTCCGTCCTGTGGTTCACCTTCAGCTACCTGCCGATGGCCCACATGGTCTGGTACTGGGCGGGTCCGGATGCCTACACCTCCGCTGAAGCGGCTGATGCCGCCAATGCGACGGCCGGCTTCCTGTTCCAGAAGGGGGCCCTCGACTTCGCCGGCGGTACCGTGGTGCACATCAATGCCGCCGTCGCTGGCCTGGTGGGTGCCTTCCTGGTTGGCAAGCGTGTCGGCTTCGGTCGTGAATCCTTCGCTCCGCACAGCCTGACCCTGACCATCGTTGGTGCTTCCCTGCTGTGGGTGGGCTGGTTCGGCTTCAACGCCGGCTCCGCGCTGGAAGCCAACGGCTCTGCCGCCCTGGCCTTCGTGAATACCTGGGTCGCCACCGCTGCTGCGGCCGTGTCCTGGCTGCTCGCCGAATGGATCATCAAGGGCAAGCCGTCTGGCCTGGGCGCTGCATCCGGCGCCGTGGCTGGTCTGGTGGGTATCACCCCGGCCTGCGGTTTCGTTGGTGTCGTCGGCGCGATCGTCATTGGCCTGCTGGCTGGTGTGGTGTGCCTGTGGGGCGTCAATGGCCTGAAGCGCCTGCTGGGTGCGGATGACTCCCTCGACGTCTTCGGCGTGCATGGTGTTGGTGGCATTCTCGGTGCGATCCTCACCGGTGTGTTCGCCTCCCCGTCCCTGGGCGGCGTCGGCATCTGGGATTACGTCGCCAACAAGGCTGCCGATACTTACTCCATCGGCGACCAGGTCATCGTCCAGCTGACCGCGGTCGGTATCACCGTCGTGTGGTCTGCCGTTGTTGCCTTCATTGCCTACAAGCTGGTCGACATGTTCATCGGCCTGCGCGTGCCGGAAGACGAAGAGCGCGAAGGTCTGGACATCACCTCCCACGGCGAAACCGCTTACCACCAGTAATACCGGTAACCGGCTTCACCATGAAACGGGCGCTTAGGCGCCCGTTTTTATTTATGCTTGCCACTGATGGTTCGAAGGACGTTGGGGATGGGTTTTTTTGACTGGTTGCTGGGCGGACGGGAGCCTTCCTGCGGGGGGGACGGGCGCTTGCAGGCGGCGGTGGCGCGGGTGATCGGCAGCGTCGATCCGCGTCTGCAGTTTGTGGACGATGCATCCCCGCGGCTGTGCCCCGCGGTGACCCATGCGCTGGCCTACGCGGACCAGGTGGTGGCGTGCATTCCGCCACGTGTAGAGATGAACCCCCTCGAGTGGTCGCAGAGCCCGGTGTTGCGTGCTGTCTTTGCACGGCCGGCGGATGTGTCCGAGACGCTGGCGGGTAGCGTGGATCTACAGGATTTTCTGGCTTCGCCGGCAGCGGCGGGGCTTGAGCGTATCTTCTGCATGGTGGCGGCGACACGCATCGAGCAGAAGGTGCTGGGTGTCGCGCTGGAGGGCGACCAGCTGCGCCAGGACGTGCCGCAGACCACGGTGAGTTTCCAGCATTTCCGGCTGTTTGCCTTTGCTGCGGACGAGGTGACGCTTTTCCAGCGCATCCACGAGCTGGTGCTCGAGGGCCTGGTGATGGCGGCACTGCAGGGTATTGCTGCGCAGCAGCGGCAGAGCGACAAGCTCGGTTTCGACCATCACCTGCTGCAGAGCCGCTTGAGCCTCCTCGAACGCAGCCGGCCGGGCCTGGACGCGCTGGAGTGTCACTCCTGGCGCGGCCGTGACCTGGACGGCCTGCGCCGCCAACTGGCGGACAACGAAGCCGCCCTGGCCGAAAGGCGCGTCGCCGGCGCCGGACTGGAAACGGTGTTGAGCACCGTGATCGAGACCTTGCTAGCGGCGGAGCGGGTGATCCACGCACAGCGCCTCTCGCTGCGCTTGAACGCGATGAACGTGCTGGTCGATACCGGAGAGGATGACGCGCTGACTGTCCCCCTGATCGAGTTCTCGACACCGACCGCAGCCGGCGCACGACGTAGCGCCTTCCTGGCCAGTTTCAACAGGGATGCGGTAGTGGAGCGGAGGCTGGACTTCGCCGCGGGGATGCGGCTGCTCTAAGGCAACCGTATCTCCGGCGCCTCCCGAGCTCAGCGGAACACGACGGTCTTGTTGCCGTGGACCAGTACCCGGTCTTCCAGGTGGTAGCGCAGGCCGCGGGCCAGCACGGCTTTCTCGATGTCCTTGCCGTAGCGGACCATGTCGTCCACCGAGTCGGAGTGGTCGATGCGGATCACGTCCTGCTCGATGATCGGGCCCTGATCGAGGTCGGCCGTCACGTAGTGGCAGGTCGCGCCGATGAGCTTGACGCCCTTGGCGTAGGCCTGGTGGTAGGGCTTGGCACCGACGAAGCTGGGCAGGAAACTGTGGTGGATGTTGATGATCTTGCCCGGATGGGCCGTGCACAGCTCCGGCGACAGGATCTGCATGTAGCGGGCCAGCACCATCGTGTCGCCATGGGATTCCTCGAACAGGCGCTGTACCTCGGCGTAGGCCTGGGCCTTGTTGTCCGGGGTAACGGGCACGTGGTGGAAGGGAATGCCGTGCCACTCGACGAAGCCGCGGAAAGTATCGTGGTTGGAGATCACGCAGGGGATCTCGATGTCCAGTTCCTTCGACTGCCAGCGTGCCAGCAGGTCGTAGAGGCAGTGTTCCTGCTTGGAGACGAGGATCACCACGCGCTTCTTGACCGCCGAATCGGTGATCTTCCAGTCCATGTTGAGCTCTTCAGCGATCGGGCGGAAGCGTTCGCGGAACTCGGTGAGCATGAAGGGCAGTGAATCGGCCTTGATCTCGATGCGCATGAAGTAGCGCCCGCGGTGCTCGCTGTCGACGGCGGGTTCGGCGTGGAGCGCGGTTTCGAGGATCCAGCCCTTGTGTTCGGCGATGAAGCCGGACACCTTGGCGACGATGCCGGTGCGGTCGGGGCAGGAGGCGGAGAGGGTGTAGAAGCGTTCGCGGTGCATGATGGGCTCAGGCACCGGCCGCCGGCCACGGGGCCGCGACCGGCGTATCGGATGGGGTCAGATGCGGGCGGATGCGGCGCGGATCTGGGCGGCCAGACCGCTGTACTCGCGTTCCACCGGAAACTGCGGGAACTCGGCGATGACGTTGTCCGGCGCGCGGAACAGGATGCCGGCGTGGGCTTCCTTGAGCATCGCGGTGTCGTTGTAGGAGTCGCCGGCGGCGATGACCTTGAAGTTGATTTCCTTGAAGCGCTGGACGGCTTCCTTCTTCTGGTTGGCCATGCGCAGGTGGTAGTTCACCAGGTAGCCCTCGGCGTCGGCTTCGAGCTTGTGGCAGAACAGGGTCGGCATGCCGAGCTGTTCCATCAGCGGCATCGCGAATTCGTAGAAGGTGTCGGACAGGATGATGACCTGGAAGTCCTTGCGCAGCGCATCGAGGAAGTCCTTGGCGCCGGGCTCGGGGCCCATCTCGGAAATCACCTTCTGGATGTCGGGCAGGCCCAGCTTGTGCTGCTTGAGCAGATCCAGGCGGTACTTCATGAGCTTGTCGTAGTCCGGCTCGTCGCGGGTGGTGCGACGCAGTTCGGGAATGCCGGTGCGCTCCGCGAATTCGATCCAGATTTCGGGGACGAGAACACCTTCGAGGTCGAGACAGACGAGTTGCACGGCAAAAGCTCCAGGTTACGGCGGTTGATTTGGCGAATCCGTGATTCTAGCAAAGAGACTGTGACGGCTTCAGGGGGAATGTGTCGTGAGTTCCGGGGCTGTCGATCTAGTCGGCCGGAATGGCGTCGAGGGCTTCGTGCAGCTCCAGCCAGCGTAGTTCGGCTTCGTCGATCTTCTCGCTGAGTTCGGCTTGGCGCTTGAGCAGCTTGGGCACCTCGCCGGCGTCGGGGCCGGTGTACAGGTCGGGGTCGGCGAGGCGCTCATCGAGCTTGGCCTTTTCGGCGTTCCACGGGGTGAGCTTCTTGTCGAGCTGTTCCAGCTCCTTCAGCAGCGGCCGGCGGGCGGCTAGGCGGGCCTGGCGGTCGGCAGCAGCGGCTTCCCGGTCGGCCTTGCGGCTGGCCTTGTCGGCAGCCTTGTCCGGGCACTGGCCGGCGGCCGCATCGGCCGCGCGCTGCTGGGCCAGCCAGCTCTTATAGTCGTCCAGATCGCCGTCGAAAGGCTGCAGGCGGCCCCCATCGACGAGCAGGAAGCGGTCGCATGTGGCGCGCAGCAGGGCCCGGTCATGGGACACGATGACCATGCCGCCTTCGTAGTCCTGCAGCGCCAGCGTGAGGGCGTGGCGCATTTCCAGGTCGAGGTGGTTGGTCGGTTCGTCGAGTAGCAGTAGGTTGGGCTGGTTCCAGATCAGGATTGCCAGCGCCAGGCGGGATTTCTCGCCGCCTGAGAAGGGGCCGCAGGGCGTGGTGGCCATGTCGCCGTTGAAGTCGAAGCCGCCGAGGTAGTTGCGCAGTTCCTGCTCGCGGGTCTGCGGGGCAAGACGCAGCATGTGCTGCAGCGGCGATTCGTCGGGGCGCAGGCTCTCCAGCGCGTGCTGGGCGAAATAGCCGAGCTGTAGGCCCTTGCCTTCGCGGCGGACGCCAGCGGTGGGCTGCAGGCCACCGGAGAGCAGCTTGATCAGTGTCGACTTGCCGGCGCCGTTGCGGCCGAGCAGGCCGATGCGCTCGCCCGGGCGGATGGTCAGCTTCATGTCCGATAGGATCGGCTTGTCCACGTAGCCGGCGGCGGCATCCTCGATCTGCAGCAGCGGATCGGGGGCGGCGGTGCATTCCCGGAAGCTGAAGGTGAACGGGTTGTCGATGTGGGCGGCGGCGATGACTTCCATCCGCTCCAGGGCCTTGATGCGGCTCTGGGCCTGGCGGGCCTTGGTGGCCTGGGCGCGGAAGCGGTCCACGTACTTTTGCAGGTGGGCGCGCTCGCGTTGCTGCTTTTCGAACAGCGCTTGCTGCTGGGACAGGCGCTCGGCGCGCTGGCGCTCGAAGTTGGAGTAGCCGCCGGTGTACAGGGTGAGCTGCTGGTTCTCGATGTGGGCGATCTGGTTCACCACCGCGTCGAGGAAGTCGCGGTCGTGGGAGATCAGGACCAGGGTGCCGCGGTAGTCGGTGAGCCACTGCTCCAGCCAGATGACGGCATCCAGGTCGAGGTGGTTGGTCGGCTCATCGAGCAGCAGCAGGTCGGAGCGGCACATCAGCGCCTGGGCCAGGTTGAGGCGCATGCGCCAGCCGCCGGAGAAGTCCGCCACCGGGCGTTCCAGCTCGGTGCCCTTGAAACCGAGGCCGTCCATCAGCGCAGCGGCGCGGGCACGGGCCGCGTAGCCCCCGATCTCCTGCAGACGGCCGTGGAGGTGGCCGATCTCCTCGCCGTCGTGGGCAGCTTCGGCCTTTTCCAGAGCGACTTCGATGCGGCGCAGCTCGGTGTCGCCGTCGAGCACGTATTCGATGGCCGGGCGCGGCAGGGCAGGGGTTTCCTGAGCCACATGGGCGATGGTCCACGACGCCGGCATCTCCAGGTCGCCCGAATCCTGGTGGAGTTCTCCACGCAAGAGGCCGAACAGGCTGGACTTGCCGCAGCCGTTGGCGCCGGTCAGGCCGACTTTCCATCCGGGGTGGATCTGCAGGCTGGCGCCTTCGATGAGAGTCTTGACGCCCCGTGCGAGGCGGAGATTGCGAAACTGGATCACGGCAGCGGAAGCGGTAAGCGGGCAGGAAATCCGGTATTGTAAGCAGTTCCGTCGTGTCCAGCCCTGTTGTCCCATGCGTCGAAGCTACCTGCCCCGTCTGCCCGTCCTGTCCGCCCTGCTGCTGGCTCTGTTGTGCCAAGGGCCCGTGCTGGCACAGGAGGCCCCTGTCGATGAAGCGGCGGAAAAAGTCCGTGCGACGAAGATGCGTGAAGAGGCCAAGGCCCTGCGGGAAGCCGCAGAGGCCCGCGCCGGTGAGGAGGAGGCCGCCTGTTCCCAGCGTTTTCTGGTGAACCGTTGCATCGACCAGGTTCGCCAGCGCCATGTAGCGGATATCCGCCAGGCTCGGGCCCTCGATCTGGAAGCGGGGCGTATCGAGTTGGCGGAGAAGAACCGCCGTTACGCCGAGCGTCTGGCCGAGCAAGCCGAACAGGCGCCGCAGAAGGCCGTCGAGAAGGCCGAGCAGGAGGCCCGCAATCGTGCCGACAGCGAGGCGCGCCTGCGCCAGCTGGCGGAGAAGGACATGGAGCGCGTCAAGCGCGAGCAGGACGGCCAGTCCCGGGCGCTGCACGAAGCCGAGGCGCGCCAGGCCAAGGAAACTGCCGACGCACGGCGTCGGGCGGCCGAGGCGGCGGCGGCGGCCAAGCGCTCCAGCCAGGCTGAGAGTGACCGTCGCGCCTACAAGGAGCGGGCCGAAAAGGCTGCCGAAAAGCGGGCCGAAAAGGCGGACAAGCTCAAGCAGGCCGATCCGGCCAAGTCTCCGGCCAAAGCCGTCGAACCGCTAACGCCCGGCCGCTGAGTCGGGCCGGGTCGGGGGAGCGCTCGCCCAGGCCAGCGCGTCCTCCAGACGGTCGTTGCCCCAGAACAGTTCGCCATCCGGCGTGATGAAGCTCGGCGCCCCGAACAGGCCGCGCTCGGCGGCCTGTTCGGTCTGGCTGCGCAGGGCCAGCTTGTTCTCAGGGCTTTCCGCCTCGGTGAGGATGGCTTCTGCAGGCAGCTTCAGGGCCTCGAGTATGTCCCGGATCACCGCCGGATCGGCAATGTCCCGGTCCTCGGCAAAGTTGGCCTGCATCGTTGCTCGGGTGAAGGCGCCGATCCACGGCTGGCTGGCGCCGGTCAGCGCGACCCTGGCGGCCAGCAGGCCGTTGCGCGGGAAACGCGACGGCACCTGGAACGGCAGGCCATAGCGGGCCGACAGTCGGGCCAGGTCCCGCCACATGTAGCGGCCCTTGGGCGGATAGATGTTGAAGGGCGAGTCGTTCCAGCCCAGGGACAGGAATACCGGCCCGAGCAGGAAGGGCCGCCACGCCAGCTTGACGCCGGCCTGTGCGGCCAGCGCCTCGATCCGCATCACGCTCAGGTAGGAATATGAACTGGCGAATTCGAACCAGAATTCGAGGGGTTTGCTGTTCATCGGCGCCTCCATCGCGGTAGGAGAGCGGAAAGTCTAGCACTCCTGCTGTCGGCGAATGGGCTCCGGGCGGCGAGCGCCCGGTTTCAGACCTTGTACAGCTGCAGCGTGGCGATCTGGCGCTGGGCCTGGTCATCGAGGCTGCGGGCGGTGGCCGACAGCTGTTCGGCGGTAGCGGCGGCTTCCTCTGCCATCTGGGCGATGCGTTCGACCTGGATCGCAATGTTGTTGCTGGCGGCGCCCTGTTCGCGGATCGCGTCGGAGATCTCCGACACCATGTGGGCGGTGCCGCTGGCGGCGCTGCCGATTTCCTTGATGGCCTTGTCGGTGTCATCGGCACGCGCCACGCTCTGGGTGACCAGGTGCTCGGCCGCTTCCATCTCCTCGGCTGCCTGCTCGGAGTGGCGGCGCATGGCCTCGATCGTGGTGGCGATCTCCTGGGTCGAACTGGCGGTGCGTTCGGCCAGCTTGCGCACTTCGTCCGCCACCACGGCGAAGCCACGGCCCTGTTCGCCAGCACGGGCGGCCTCGATGGCGGCATTGAGGGCCAGCAGGTTGGTCTGGTCGGCCACTTCCTTGATGACCTGGACCACCGATCCGACACGTTCTCCCTGGGCGCCCAGCTCCCGCAGAGAGGCCGCGGCGGCACTCACCGAGGCGGAGATGCTGCGGATGTCGGCAATTGTCCGGTCGATGGTCTTCGAGCCGGTGCGTGCCATGTCGCCGGAACGGTCGGCCAGGGTGTGGGCTTCGTGGGCGCGGTCGCCCACATGGTTGACGCTGACCGTCATTTCCTCGACCGTCGAAGCGATCGCGGAGGAGGACTCGCTCTGGGAGCCGGCAGCGCTGGAGACGTGATCGGAGGCCCGGTTCATTTCGCGGCTTGCATCGGCGACCGAACGGGCGCCTTCGGTGAGGCTGCGGAAGTTGTCCTGCAGCTTGGACAGCAGCTGGTTGAAGGCCGTGGCGGTTTCGCCGATCTCATCCATGCGGCGCACGGGGGCGCGGACCGTGAAGTCCTGGCTGTCATTGACGTGAGTGAGGGTGTCGCGGATGCTGGCCAGGCTCGTGCGCAGCGAGCCGATGAGCAGCTGGGCGAGCACTCCGACAAGCAGGCAGGCACCGATGAGGGTGGCGGCGGTGGTCCAGATGGCCGTGGCCGAATGCTCCGTATTCTCGCGGTTGAGCTGTTCGGCGAGTTGATAGTTGTACTGCTCGTGTTTGCTGAGGGCGTTGCCGGCGGCAGATGCCTTCTCGCGCATGCTCACGCGCAGGAAAGTGCGTATGGCCTCCAGGTCATTCGCGTCGACCTTCGCGAAGTAGGCCTCACGGATCCGGCGGTAATCGGTGATCGCCCGTTTGTCCGCCTCCAGCAACTGCTTGTCAGTGTCGTCGGAGATCAGTTCGCGCTCGTACTTCTGCAGCGTGAGATCGAGCTGGCTGTCCGCCTCTTGGATTTCCTTGGCGATCTCGCTCCGGTGGGCCGCGTCCACCGCCAGTGCCAGCTGGTAGGTGCCCAGCCGACTGGCGGTGAGCTTGCTGCGGGCCTCGAGCAGGGTTTGCAGGCTCGGGAAGGTGTTGGCCTGCACGTAGTCGAAGCGGGCACTGGCCTGGCGGAGCTGCCAGATGCCCAGACCGCCGACGAGGATCAGCGCGAACAGGGCTACGCTCAGGGTTAGGATGAGGCGTTGCGTCAGTTTCATGGTCTCTGCTCGGTGCCGGCGGAAAGGGTGGAGCAGGTGCTGACGGCTCTAATTCCTATAACTTTAGATATATTTTTCGGTGCCGGAGGCATCTATGCTTACGGGCTTCTGCTGCAGCCAGGCGGCCACGCCGAGTCCGGCGCTCCGCCCGCTGGCGAAGCAGGCGGTGAGCAGGTAGCCGCCGGTCGGGGCTTCCCAGTCGAGCATTTCTCCGGCGCAGAACAGGCCGGGGTGCCGCCGCAACATCAGTTGTTCGTCGACTTCCTCGAAACGCACGCCACCAGCGCTGCTGATCGCTTCGTCAAGGGGGCGGGGTGCGACCAAGTGCAGGGGCAGGGCCTTGATCGCAATGGCCAGGCGGGCCGGGTCGTCCAGCACCTCGGTACTCAGGCACTCCCTGAGCAGGGCCATCTTCACCCCAGCGATGCCGACCCGGCTCTGCAGGTGGCTGGCCAGGGAGCGGGCGCCGCGAGGATGGGCGACCTCGGCGGCCACCCGTTCCAGGGGGCGGCCGGGGGCCAGGTCGATCGACAGGGTAGCCGCGCCGTCCTGCTCGATGCGCGCGCGAATGCGCGCGGACAGCGCGTAGATGAGGCTGCCCTCGATGCCGTCGGCGGTGATCATCGCCTCGCCGCTACGCGGTGGCGCATCGTCGCCCTCCACGCGGATGCTTACCGACTTGAGGGGCTGGCCGGCGAAGCGCTCGCGGAAATGGGCGCTCCAGCCGCTCGCACCGTCGGCGCGCGGCGAGCCCGCGATGAAGCCGCAATTTGCCGGACGCAAGGGGGCGATCCCCACGCCCACTTCGCTGAGGGTGGGAATCCAGGCGCCATCCGAGCCCAGGCGGGCCCAGCTGCCGCCGCCGAGGGCCAGCACGCAGGCGTCCGCGTGGTGACGCTGCAGGCCATCGGGGGTGGTGAACAGCAACTGCCCATCGGCATCCCAGCCGGTCCATCGGTGCCGCACATGGAAGCGTACGCCAGCCTCGCGCAGGCGCTGCAGCCAGGCGCGCAGCAAGGGGGCGGCCTTCATCTCGGCGGGGAAAACGCGCCCGGAGCTGCCGACGAAGGTCGTCACGCCCAGGCCTTCGACCCACTCCCGCAGGGCCTGCGGGCCGAAGGCCCGGATCATCGGCTCGATCTGCGCCTGGCGCGAGCCATAGCGGCCGGCGAAGGCTGCAAAGGCTTCCGCGTGGGTGATGTTGAGCCCACCGCGGCCAGCCAGCAGGAACTTGCGTCCGACGGAGGGCATGGCGTCGAAGACATCCACCTGCAGGCCGGCGGCGGCTGCGGTTTCCGCGGCCATCAGGCCGGCAGGGCCGCCGCCGATGATGGCGACTGAGGCGGAAAGGGTAGGGGACGGCATGGGGCAGGGTCCGGCGATGGAACGGAAGGCGCGATTGTAGTGGCGCCGCGGCCGCCGGGGCAGGTTTGTTTTATTGCGCTGCAAGCATCGCCCGGGCTTATGCCAAGGGACTACAATCGAGGCGGTCGTGAAGACGGCTCCTGAATAACAACAAAGGGAATAGCGCAATGTCGATCGAACGAAAGGGTTTTGCCGGGATTCGCTGGTGCTGGGCGCTGCTGGGCTTGTCGATGGCGACGGCCAGTGCGCCGGGGGTGGCGCAGACGCAGACGGCGGGGCCGGCGGCCCGTGGTCAGCTGGAAAGGATCGTGAAGGCCTCGTCGGCCGAACAGAAGACGGCCCAGGATGCCGGCCGCAAGGCGTCCTTCTTCTGCGCCAATTGTCACGGCGAGACCGGTCTCAGCAAGTATAACGAAGTGCCCAACCTGGCCGGCCAGCACCCGGCCTATGTGCTAAACCAGATCGATGCCTTCCTTGCCGGCAAGCGCAAGGATCCCTTCATGCAGGGGCTGATGAAGGTTCTGAAGGATGAGGAAAAGGCCAACATCGCGGTCTTCTATGCCGCCCAGCCGGTGGTACCGGCGGTTTCCATGGCCGGCCCGCGGGCGGCCGAGGGCCGGGCCTTGTTCGACAAGAACTGCGCGCGCTGCCACGGCGCGGAGGCAAAGGGCGCCGAAACCTTCCCGCGCCTGGCGGGGCAGCAGGCCGAGTACCTGCGCCGCAGCCTGACCCGCTACCTGACCATGAGCGGCGAGCGGATCTACCCGCCGATGACCGCAGCGGTGACCGGCCTCGGCGAGCAGAACATCGAGGCCGTCGTCCAGTACCTCTCGGCGTTGCGCTGAACAGGACCGCAGTCCCGTCGGGGCTGCGGTCAATGTCTCAGCGGGTGATCGGCACGCCGCCTTCCGCACCGCCGAAGACGGTGGCGCCTTCCTTCACGGTGCCGATCACGCGGATGTCGCCGAGCTTGTCGGCCGGGGTCTTGAGCGGATTGGCGGACAGCACCGTGAGGTCGGCCAGCTTGCCGACGGCAATGCTGCCCTTGATCTTTTCTTCGCCGAGCTGCTGGGCCGCGTTCAGCGTGATCGCCTTCAGCGCCTCAAGGGCCGGGATCTGCTGCTCTGTGCCGGCCGGGCGCTTGACCGCCGCTGCGAGCACCTCCAGCGGCGCGGGCTCGATGAGGGCCGCGTCGTTGTGCAGGGTCAGCGGCAGGCCCCGGCCGAGGACGGCAGCGGCGGGGCTGAAGCGCGCGGTGCGTTCGGCGCCGAGGGCGTCGCGGCTCAGTGTATCGAGGCTCAGCCCCAGGCGCTGGGGCGCCAGCGATACGCTGACGCCGAGGGTCTTCAGTGCGTCGAGCTGATCGTCGCGGATCGTTGTGGCGCCGATCAGCAACGGGCGGCGTTCCTTGCCCGGGTGCTTCTCTGCGGCGGCCTTCAGGCCACTGATGAACTGGTCGATGGCGGCGTCCCCGCTGGCCTGCACGGCTACCTGCCAAGCATTGGCGTAGGCGCTGCCAAAGAGGCCGCTCACGGTGTCTTCGCCGAGCAGCGGATAGCCCGCGTAACGGGTCGGCTTGCCCGGCGGCGGCAGCTGGTAGGGCTGGGTCAGCCAGGCGCTGCGATCCTCGGCGGTGCCGTCGAGGGTGAAGGACACACCGGCCAGGCGCAGGTGGCCCTTGTAGTACTTGGCGGCGATCTGCTTGTGGGTCTTCAGGGCGGCCGCTGCACCGCCGGCCTCTGCGTAAACCGACACGTCCAGCTTGAGGGCGCCGGCATCGGCGGCCTGGGTGTACAGCGCCAGATCGTCGGCAGTGGCGCGGGCTTCCACCGCGGTGGTGTAGCCGTTGCGCAGGTAGAGCGTCTGGCCTTGCTGGATCAGGGCTTGGCGTTCGTCCCGGGCGAGTTGCGGCAGGGCGCCGAGCAGGGCGGTGGCGGCGGCGCCTTCCAGGTTGCCGTCCGGTTCCTTCGAGCCCGGCCAGCGGCCGATGCGGCCGCCCGGTGGGTCGATGCTGTTGCGGTCGATGCCGGCCAGCGCCAGGGCGCGGCTGTTGGCGACCAGGCGGGTGCCGGTACGGTCCACGATGATTACCGGCCGGTCGGACGAAATGCCGTCGAGTTCGTTGCGGCTGGGGGCGTGCAGTTCGCGCAGGCGGCTCTCGTCGTAACCAAAGCCGATGACCCAGCCGAGTCGTTTGGCCATGTCGCTCTTGGACCAGTCGCGCAGTTCGCGCAGCAGCACGTTGCCGTCGGTGACACGGCCCTCTGGCGGCGACTGCAACTGGGCAGCCACCGAATACAGGCCGAGGCGGGACAGTTCGCCCCAGGCGTCGATGAAACCCGGCACCAGAGTCTTGCCGGCGAGGTCGACCACTTCCGTTCCATCGCTCTTCCAGCGGGCCAGGACCGCCTTGCTGGTGCCGACAGCGATGATCTTGCTGCCCTTGATGGCGATGGCTTGTGCGCTGGGGCGCTTGTCGTCGAGGGTGATGATGTCGCCGTTGGTGAAGATGATGTCCGACAGGGGCGGCGGGGGCGGGGCGGGAGGGGGCGCGTTAGGGTCGGCCGGGGCGCCGCCTGCGGCCGTCGGCGCGGTGCCGGTGGCAGGTGTGGTGGGTGCAGCGCTTGCGTTCGCAGCCTTGGCCGTACCGGTCGGGCTTGTCCCGGCCACCGGCGCCGTGGTGGCCGGCTTGAGGGCCGGGGAGGCGGCGGGCGCTGCGGGCGTCGTAGCCACTTTCGGGGCAACCGCTGGTTTGGCCGCACTCGCGGCCGGGGTCTGGGCGAAGCCGGCCGGCGCCGCGAGGGCCAGCAGGATGGCGGCGCTGCTGAGGCGCAGCGGGGAAACGCAAGTCATGGACGGGCTCCAGGATACAGTGTGGCTGCCGCTGGGGACCGGCGGCGAACCCGAAGAGCATAGCACCTTGGCGCAGTGCCCCCCGTGACGGGCTTGGGGGTTTCCTGCGGCGGGTCAGCCGATGACGGTCACCACCACCCGGCGAGTGTGGGCGCTGCTGCGGTGTTCCCACAGGAAAATGCCCTGCCAGGTGCCGAGCAGAAGGCGGCCCCGACCGACTGGCACGCTCAGGCCGACGTCCGACAGTACGCTGCGGGCATGAGCGGCCATGTCGTCGTCCCCCTCCAGGTCGTGGCGGTAGGCGGGATCGCCGTCGGGAGCAAGGCGGCCGAAGACCGTTTCAAGGTCGCGGCGCACATCCGGGTCGGCGTTCTCGGTGATCATCAGCGAGCAGCTGGTGTGCTGCACGAAGACGTGGGCGAGCCCGATGGCGATGCCGGAGGCGGCCACCACGTCGGCGACCTGGGCGGTGATGTCGAGGCTGCCGCGGCCGTGGGTGCGGAATTCGAGGATCTGCTGGAAAGCCATCGTCACAGCCCCCGCGCCCACGCCGGCCGTAGTCCGGCGGTGGTCGGTGTGGCGATGGCTCGGCGGACTTCGGCGAGCAGGCGCGCCTTGTCGGCGCCGAGAGTGCCCTTGAGGACCAGCCAGTTGCTGGCGTGATCGGAGCGGAACACCGTGCGGCGCAGTTCGAGCTGGTTCAGGAAGCGCTCCATCTCGCGGAACAGACCAGGCTGGTCGAGGGGCTCCCATTCCGGGAAGGTGGCGCGGAAGCGGGCTTCCCCGGTGGGGAAGCTCACCACCAGCGTGGACAGGAATTCCGGCTGGGTAGCGTTGGCGAGGCGGGCCGAGTTGTCGGCATGCTGCTCGCTGAGGGCTTGGCCGCCGAGGCCGTTGAGGATCATCACCGAGCGGGGGATGCCAGCTTCGCCGAGCTTGGCTAGCGCTTCCTGCGTTGATTCGAAGCTCTCGCCCTTGTTCACTTTCGCCAGCACCTCGTCGTCGCCGGATTCTGCGCCCAGATAGGCCATGCGCAGGCCGGCTTCGCGCAGGCTGGAGAGTTCGGCGACAGTCTTCTTTTTCAGGTTGCGGGCCAGGCAGTAGCTGGAGACCCGATGCACGCCGGGCAGGTGCGCGCGGATCGCTTCGAGGATCGCCAGCAGGCGGCGGGTCGGCAGCACCAGCGCGTCGCCGTCGGCGAGGAAGACGCGGCGGACCTGCTTGCCGTAGCGCTCGCCGATGCGGCGGATGCTGGTCAGTACTTCATCCTCGTCGCGGGCACGGAAGGCCTTCTGCGGGGAAGAATACATCTCGCAAAAGGTGCACTTGTTCCATGAGCAGCCGTCGGTGACGGGCAGGATCAGCGACTCTGCCTCACTGGGCGGGCGGAAGACGGGTTCGACGTAGCGGATCAGCGGGGCGTTCATCAGGAAATCGGCCGTGCAGGAAACGTGGCCGACAGGCTACCATCGTCGGGTCGGAAAGGACGGCCAGTGATGTCCGGTCCTTTCCTGTGGGGGCGAATTCACTCGCCCGCGGATTTAATTGAAGCGCGACAGAGGGCGAATGAATTCGCCCCCACGGAATCCCGAGGAGTTTTGGCATGAGTTCGTCCTGTTCCGGCGGATGCAGTTGTTCCGCCTCCGGCGCGGCAGTGTCCGCAACGCCTCGGTTGGCATCCGGCGAGGCGTCCCTGCGCTCGATCTTTCGTGTCGGCGACATGGATTGCCCGGCCGAGGAGGCGCTGGTGCGCATGGAGCTGGATGGACTGGCCCATGGGCTGGAGTTCGACCTGGTTGCCCGTACCGTCACCGTCTGGCATGGGGTGCCGGCCGACGAGGTGGAAACCCGCATCGCCCGCCTGGGCATGGGGGCGGAACGCCTCGCCAGCGGTCCGGCGGCCGGAGCGCCAACGGCACGGGTGGAGGATCCGGTCGCCGAACGGAGGGCGCTGCGCTGGCTGCTGGCCATCAACGCGGCGATGTTCGTGATCGAAGGGCTGGCCGGCTGGTGGGCGGAGTCGTCGGGCCTGCTCGCCGACGGCCTCGACATGTTTGCCGATGCGGCGGTGTATGCGGTGGCGCTGTACGCGGTCGGGCGCGGGGCGGCCTTGCAGCTGAAGGCGGCGCGCTTCGCCGGCGTGTTGCAGTTGCTGCTCGGGCTGGGCCTGTTCGTGCAGGTGGCGGACCACGTGCTGTATGGTTCAGAGACCCTGGCCGGTGCCATGATGGGCGTGTCGCTGCTGGCCTTGGTCGCCAACGTGGCCTGTATGGTGTTGATCGCCGGTCACCGGGACGGCGGCGCGCACATGAAAGCCAGCTACATCTTCACCGCCAACGATGCGCTGGCCAACCTGGGCGTGATCGTCGCCGGCGGTCTGGTTGCCTGGCTCGGCAGCCCTTGGCCGGACTGGGTGGTGGGCAGCATCATCGGTGCGATGGTGCTGGCCGGCGCGTGGCGCATCCTGCGCCTGCGCCACTGAGGCCGGCGCGGTTCAGCGCGGCCGGTGACCCATCGCCTCGCCGAGGCGGATCGGGCGGGCCGGGGCCCACGCCTCGGTGAAGCTGACGCGCTTCTTCGGGAACAGCATCACCACCGTCGAGCCGAGCAGGAAGCGGCCCATCTCGTCGCCCTTCTTCAGCATCACTTCACCGGCCGGGTAGTCCCATTCGCGGATTTTGCCGGGGCGGGGCGGATTGACCTGGCCGTGCCAGACGGTGGCCATGCTGCCGACGATGGTCGCGCCAACCAGAACCAGCACGAACGGGCCGATCTCATTGTTCTCGAAGACGCATACCACCCGTTCGTTGCGGGCGAACAGGCCGGGCACGCCGCGGGCGGTGGTCGGATTCACCGAGAACAGCGCGCCGGGCACGTAGATCATGCGGGTCAGGCGGCCGTCGCAGGGCATGTGGATGCGGTGGTAGTCCCGCGGGCTGAGGTACAAGGTGGCGAATTCGCCATCCTGGAATTGTGCCGCCAGGTCCCGGTCGCCGCCGACCAGCGCACGGGTGGAGTAGGCGTGGCCCTTGGCCTGGAAGATCTGGTCGCGGTCGATGCGGCCGAACTGGCTGATCGCGCCATCCACCGGGCAGATGAAGTCGGCGTCGGCGTGGGGGCGGGCGCCGGCCTTCAGCGGGCGGGTGAAGAAATCGTTGAAGCTGGCATAGCTGGCGATGTCCGGGTTGGCCGCCTCGTCCATGTTCACCCCGTAGCGGCCGACGAACCAGCGGATCACGCTGGTGGTGAGGCCGCCGGCCTTGGCGCCGGCCAGCTTGCCGGCCAGCACGGTGAGGGCCTGCTTGGGGATCAGGTATTGGGGAAGGACTTTGAGGCGGTCGGACACGGCAGGTTTCCGGCGGAAGCGAAGGGGCGGATTATAGCGGTCCGCCCGCGCTTCGTCGGCCGCCTGCAGCGGGGGTCAGCGGCCCGGGCCCGCGACGATTGGAAAGACCCGGTCATAGGCCAGGTTGAAGCCGAAGGCATACACCACGTAGGCCAGAGCGATGCTGATGTCGGCGGCGAGGGCGGTGAGCCAGTCCATGCCGGTCCACAGCATCACCACCGGTAGCGTGATCATGAACAGGCCGCCTTCGAAACCGATGGCGTGGATGGCCCGCAGCCGCCACGGGCGGCGGTCGGCTGTGCGTCCGGTGAGGCGCCCTTCCAGCCAGTCGAAGGCGGTGTTGAAGCTGCCGTTCCAGATGGCGGCGATGACGGCCAGGATGGCCATCAGCACGAAGGAGTCGCCGCTCGGCTGGCCGGACAGCCAGATGTAGGGCGGCGTGATCAGCAGCAGGCCGCCGATCTCGAAGAGGGCGACCTGGCGCAGGCGGTCGGTAAAGCTGCGCTGGACGGGGGAGTGGGATGCGGACATGGCAATTGCTGCAAGGGCACGAATGGAATGGACCGTGTCGGCTCGCGGGAGTTTAACCTGTAGTGGCAGAACCGCTAGAATCCAGCCCCCGAGCTTCTCCTACGATCCATGATGGTTTCCTCTCCCGTCCCGCTGGTTTGCCATCCGGATACGCCGGCCGCTGGTCTGGCGGAGATTGATGTGGAATTTGAGCGCAGTGCCGATGGCGGCCTTACGCTGCGCTACCGGCTGGAGGGTGCGCTCGCAGTCCTGCGCATTCCGGAGGCAGCGACGCCCTTGCCTCCTGAGCGTTTGTGGGCCTATACCTGTTTTGAAGTGTTCGTCGGCATCGCTGCCACCGATGCATATCGGGAATTCAATTTTTCCCCCAACGGCCAGTGGGCGCGCTTCGATTTTGCAACCTACCGGGGCCGCGTGCCTTCACCGGTCGGCCCGGCGCCGCGGCTGGTCATCAATCGCGATGCCGGCGTGCTGAGCCTGGAGGCGAAACTCGAGGCGGCCTGCGTGCCGGCCGGCGAGCTGCAGCTGGGCATCACCGCCGTCGTCGAGCATGGCGACGGCCATCACAGTTACTGGGCACTGGCGCATCCGCCGGGCAAGCCCGACTTCCATCACCGCGACGGTTTTGCCGTCGCTCTCAAGGCTCCGACACCATGATCCGTTTCGGTCTCGACCGCCTGCTCGCCGACCCAGAACTGCGCCGTCCGCTGGCTGGCAAACGGGTCGCCCTGCTGGCCCATCCGGCCTCCGTCACCCGTGACCTGACCCACTCCCTCGACGCGCTGGCGGCGCTGCCCGACATTCAGCTGTCGGCGGCGTTCGGTCCCCAGCACGGGCTGCGTGGCGACAAGCAGGACAACATGGTGGAGTCGCCGGATTTCTTCGATCCGCAGCACGGCATCCCGGTGTTCAGCCTGTATGGCGAAGTGCGTCGCCCGACGGCCCCGATGATGGACCGCTTCGACGTGCTCCTGGTTGATCTGCAGGACCTGGGTTGCCGCATCTACACCTTTATCACCACCCTGCGCTATGTGCTGGAGGCGGCGGCCCGCCACGGCAAGAGCGTGTGGGTACTGGACCGGCCGAACCCGGCCGGGCGTCCGGTCGAGGGCACGCTGCTGCGGCCGGGCTGGGAGAGCTTCGTCGGCGCGGGCCCATTGCCGATGCGCCACGGCCTGACGATGGGCGAACTGGCGCGCTGGTTCGTCGCTACGCTGAAGCTCGACGTGGATTGCCACGTGATCACGATGGAGGGCTGGCAGCCTGAGGCGGCGCCCGGCTACGGCTGGCCGCTAGGCGAGCGCAGCTGGATCAACCCGAGCCCCAACGCGCCCAACCTGTCGATGGCGCGGGCCTATGCCGGCACCGTGATGCTTGAAGGGACGACCCTGTCCGAGGGGCGCGGCACTACCCGTCCGCTGGAACTGTTCGGCGCCCCCGACCTGGACGCCCGCAAGGTGCTGGCCGAGATGGAGGCCTTTGCGCCCAGGTGGCTGGCCGGTTGCAAGCTGCGCGAATGTTGGTTCGAGCCGACCTTCCACAAGCACGCCGGCAAACTGTGCCAGGGCGTGCAGATCCACGTGGAGGATCCGACCCATTACGAGCACGCAGCCTTCCGTCCGTGGCGCCTTCAGGCGCTGGCCTTCAAGGCGATCCGCCGGGTGCGGCGGGATTACCCGCTGTGGCGGGATTTCCCCTACGAGTATGAGCACGACCGCCTGGCCATCGATCTGATCAACGGTTCAGAGAGCCTCCGCGAATGGGTGGATGATGCGACGACGCGTCCCGGCGACCTGGATGCGCTGGCGTTGGCCGATGAGAAGGCCTGGGAAGAAGAACGGCGGGAATACCTGCTGTACTGACTGAAACGGCCTCCGGCCCGGAGTCGGGCGGGAGGCCGTCAGGCGCGATGCAGAAAGCGTTCAGGCGACTGCGCGCAGCGTAACGCTGGTGTCGACGCGGCCGATGATCTTCTGGATCGCGCGGCGGGAGTCGATATTGACGACCAGCGGACCCATCACATTGACTTGCGGAGCGGCAGCATCCGTATCGTTGTTGCGGACGATCAGTAGCACACTGACGTCGTCCGGATTGCCGAGCTGGAGTGCGGCGATTTCGTCGTCGGTCAGCGTGAATTCATAATTCAGTCCGAGGATGTCCGGCGTGGTGACGGTGAAGGTTACTTCGGGGTTGTCCACGCCTTGCAGCACGAAGATGTTCGGTGCGTCATTGCCTTCCGGGTGCAGCAGTGTGAACTGGCGGGCCGTTTCGAAGCCGGGCAGGCCGTTCGGAAATTCGATGATGCGGTCCGGCGACACTTCGATTTCGCCGATGACGGGACTGGTGATTTTCATGGTTTCTCCCCCTTTGGAATGAGCGCCGGGCAGGCTGGAATGCTGCGTGCCGAAAACTGTATTCCATCATAGATGGCCGGCAGTTGATCCACCTCAGGAATTGAGGGGTCTTTTGACGCTATTCCTGTTTCCGGTCACAGCGTGGGGAAGGGCGCCCTGTCTTGCTTTTGTCGGGATACGGAGGATGCACGCATGACAAGGGGGCGCCCGTAGGCGCCCCCTTGTCATGTGCCGCGAGCCGGGCGGTGGCCCGGCCTTGCCGTGGCGTTAGCGGTCGCGGTTGAAGGTACGGCCAGCGCGCGGCTTGCCGCCAGTGCCTTCGCTGCGTCCGCCGCCGAAGCCGCCGGCATTGTGGTGGGTGGAGCTGCGCTTGGCCACGTGGGGGAACTCGGTGCGGTGTTCCGGATGGCGCGGGGCGCTGGGGCCGTCTGCGCGGCGGGGGGCGTCACGGAAATCGCGACGGCCTTCGCTGTTGCCGCCCCAGGGGCTGGCGCTGCGGCCTTCGCCGCGGTTGTCGTCGCGACGCTCGCGGTCGAAGCGGTTGCCGCCGAAGCCGCCGGACGGGCGCTTGTCGCCGAAGCGGCCGCCGCCGTTGCCGTAGCCGCGACCGTCACGGCGCGGACCACCGGGGCGGCGCTCGTCGGCCGGCAGCGTGGTGCGCGGCTCGAGGCCAGGCAGGGTGTGCACGGCCAGCGGCTGACGGGTGTAGCGCTCGATGGCGCGCAGCAGGCGCACGTCGCGGCGCTCGGCCAGGCTGATGGCGATGCCGCTGGAGCCGCCGCGGCCGGTGCGGCCGATGCGGTGCACGTAGTCGGCAGCAACCTTCGGCAGGTCGTAGTTGATCACGTGGCTGATGGTGCGCACGTCGATGCCGCGAGCGGCCACGTCGGTGGCGATCAGCACGCGCAGGTGGCCGCGACGCAGCTGATCCAGGGTACGGGTGCGCATCCGCTGGTTCATGTCGCCGTGCAGGGCGGCAACCGAGTGACCCTGGGATTCCAGGTTCAGCGTCAGCGCATCGGCGTCGCGCTTGGTAGCGGTGAACACGATGGCTTGTTCGACGCCCACGTCACGCAGGATGCCGTCGAGCAGGCGGTTCTTGTGGCTGATGTCGTCGGCCACCAGCAGACGCTGTTCGATGTTCTCATGGCGGGTCTGCGCGGAGGCGATCTCGATGCGCTCCGGATCCTTCAGCAGGCGCTGCATCATGCGCGCGACTTGGCCGTCGAGGGTGGCCGAGAAGAACAGGGTCTGGCGATCGGCCGGCAGCTTGGCGACGATGGCCTCGATGTCGTCCACGAAACCCATGTCGAGCATGCGGTCGGCTTCATCGAGGATCAGGATTTCCAGGCGGGCAAAGTCGATGCGGCCGCTGTTCATCTGGTCCATCAGGCGGCCAGGGGTGGCCACCAGGATTTCATAGGGGCTGGACAGCAGCTTGTTCTGCACCGGGTAGGGCATGCCGCCGACCACGCTGACAGCCTTCGCGTAGCGCAGGTTCTTGCCGTAGCCCTTGCAGGCGTCGGTGACCTGGACGGCCAGTTCGCGGGTCGGGGTCAGCACCAGCACGCGGGGGCCGCGGGCCTTGATGGTCGCTTCGGTGGTCAGGCGCTGCAGGGACGGCAGCATGAAGGCGGCAGTCTTGCCTGAGCCGGTCTGGCTGGAGACCACGAGATCCTTACCCGCGAGGGCGGCCGGAATGGCAGCTTGCTGGACCGGAGTGGGTTCGGTGTAGCCGGCGTCGGCAACGGCTTTGACGATCTGTTCGGAGAGCCCGAGAGTGGCGAAATCCATGTTCGCTTCCTTATCTTTTGTATTGCGGATGCGGTGCCCGCGAAGAAAAAACGGCAACGCGCCGCGACGCGCAAACGCGTGCGGCAGTAAGGCTGCCTGACTGGCATATCGGCACTAACCGATCAGGACAACCTCTCGTCGAATACGGGAGATATAAGAAGGTCAGGGACGATGTGACTCGGTGCGAAACCGCTTTTTGCACCGGACCGCGGACTATAGCGATAATGCGCCCATTGCACAAGGAAAATGTTGCAGCGCGACAAGGCGTTGCAAGTCTTGAAGGAGGTTTTATGCGTTTGGACGACAGCCGGGAAAGCGACAACGTCGAGGACAGGCGGGGGGGCGGGGGTGGGGGCTTGCCCGTCGGCGGGATCGGCGTCGGGACCGTGGTGCTTGCCCTGGTGGCGATGTATTTCGGCATCGATCCGCGGGTCGTGCTGAACCAGGCATCCCATGTATCGGCGCCGCCTCCTTCGGTGGAGCAGCACCGTCCGCCGGCCAACGACGCGGAGACGAAGTTCGTGCGCAAGGTGCTGGCCGAGACCGAGGATACCTGGCAGCAGCTGTTCCGCCAGGCCGGCAAGCAGTACGAGGATCCGAAACTGGTGCTGTTCTCCGGCGCCACCCGCACCGCCTGTGGCACCGGGCAGGCGGCGATGGGGCCTTTCTACTGCCCGGCGGATCACAAGGTCTATATCGACCTGGGCTTCTACCAGGAACTGAAGACGCGCTTCCGGGCGCCGGGGGATTTTGCCCAGGCTTACGTGATCGCCCATGAGGTGGGCCACCACGTCCAGAACCTGCTCGGTGTCTCGGCCAAGGTGCAGGCTGCGCGCGAGCGGGCCGGCGAGCGGGAGGCGAATGCGCTGTCGGTGCGCCTGGAACTGCAGGCGGACTGCCTGGCCGGCGTATGGGCGAAGAACGCGGATACGGCGCGCCACATCCTCGACGAGGGGGATGTGGACGAGGCGCTGCGCGCTGCCACCGCCATCGGCGACGACACCCTGCAGAAGCAGGCCAAGGGCTACGCGGTGCCGGACAGCTTCACCCACGGTTCGTCGGAGCAGCGGGTGCGCTGGTTCAAGCGCGGCATGGCGAGCGGCCAGGTGAAGGACTGCAACACCTTCCAGGCCAAATCGCTGTAAGCGGCGCCAGACGTGCGAAGGGCCGGGCCCCGCAAGAGGGCCGGCCCTTCGTCGTTTGACGCAGGTGATCAGCCGGCCAGCTTGGCGAAGGCGTCAATCACTTCCTGCGGAGCCTGGACCAGCTCGACCAGCACGCCCTCACCGCCGATGGGGAATTCTTCGTTGCCCTTGGGGTGAAGGAAGGTGATGTCGAAGCCGGCGGCGCCCTTGCGGATGCCACCCGGCGCAAAGCGCACGCCCTGGGCGGTGAGCCACTCGACGGCCTTCGGCAGGTCGTCGATCCACAGGCCCACGTGGTTCAGCGGGGTGGTATGCACGGCCGGTTTCTTCTCGGGGTCGAGGGGCTGCATCAGGTCGACTTCGACCTTGAACGGGCCCTTGCCCATGGCGGTGATGTCCTCGTCCACGTTCTCCCGTTCCGACTTGAAAGTGCCGGTGACTTCGAGGCCGAACATGTCCACCCACAGGGTGCGCAGGCGGTCCTTGGACGGGCCGCCGATGGCGATTTGCTGGACGCCGAGTACTTTGAATGGTCTTGTCATGATTGGTTTTTCCCTCCTAAAGGAGCCGGCATTCTACGGGAGTCGGCGGTCGGGCGGGATCACTCCCAGGCCACTGAGGCGCACAGCAGGTAGCCGGCGCCGTATACGGTCTTGATGATTTTCGGATCCTGTGGATCGTCTTCAAGCTTGCGGCGCAGGCGGGAGATGCGCACATCGATGCTGCGGTCGAAGGGGTCGAGGTCGCGTTCACCGATCAGTTGCTCGCGGGTCAGGATCTTGTTGGGGCGCTTCAGCAGGGTCTGCAGCAGGGCGGCCTCGGCGGCGGACAGGGTGACTTCATGGCCGTCAGCCGCGGTGAGATGGAGGCGGCCGAGGTCGAAATGCCAGCCCGCAAAGAGTGCGCTGCTGTGGCCGCTGGCTTCCTGTGTGGCGGCCTTCTGGTAGCGGCGCAGGATGGAGCGCACGCGGGCCACCAGCTCGCGGGGCTCGAAGGGCTTGACCAGATAGTCGTCGGCGCCGAGTTCAAGGCCCAGCACCCGGTCGGTGAGGCCGTCGCGGCCAGTCAGGATCAGGGCTGCGCAGGGGTGCTGCTCCTGCAGTTCGCGCAGCACCTGCAGGCCGTCCATGTCGGGCAGGCCGAGGTCGAGGATGGCCAGCTCCGGCTGCACACGGCGGGCCCGCGCCAGCAGGGCGCGGCCGGTGCCGAAGCTCTCGCTGCGAAAACCGTACTCGGCCAGGTTGCTGGCGATCAGGCGGGCGATGTCGGCTTCGTCTTCGACGATGAAGATCAGGGGGCTGTCCTTGTCGGCGGCGGTCATGGGGCCGGAGTCTCCGGATGGTCGAGGGCGGCGAGGGCTGCGGCGAGGGCGCTGCGCTCGAAGGGTTTGCGCAGGGTAGGGATGTCGGGCATGCCGGCCGGCGGTTCGCCGGTGGCATAGCCGGTGATCAGCAGGATGGGGAGCGCCGGGCGCAGCGCGCGGGCTTCGGCGGCCAATTCCCGCCCGCCGAGGCCGGGCATCACGGTGTCGGTGAGCAGCAGCGCGATGTCCTCCACCGCCTCCAGCATGGTCTTCGCTTCAAGGCCGTTGCCGGCTTCGAGGACCGGGTAGCCCAGCTCGGTGAGCTGCTGGCGGATTACCTTGCGTACTTCGGGTTCGTCCTCGACCAGCAGCACCAGGCGGTGGGCGTTCTCGGTGGCGGTGGTGGCCGGCGCGGCGGGGCCAGGGGCGGGCGCCGGCGCGTCGGTCATCGGTACGATGAAGCGTACGTTGGTGCCGGCGCCCGGTGTGCTGAGCACCCGGATGTTGCCGCCGGACTGGCGGATGAAGCCATACACCATGGCCAGGCCGAGGCCGCTGCCGGCGCCGAAGGCCTTGGTCGTGAAGAAGGGTTCGAAAAGGCGCGGCAGCAGCTCCGGCGGAATGCCGGAGCCGGTGTCGGAGACGTCGAACTGCACGTAATCGCCGGGCGGGACCTCGGCTTGCTGGGCGATGCTCGGGGTGACCTGGCGGTGGCTCACCGCGACCCGCAGCTCGCCGCCGTCGGGCATCGCGTCGCGGGCGTTGATGGCCAGGTTGAGGAGGGCGCTCTCCAGCTGGTGGGGGTCCACCAGGGCGTAGAGCCTGTCGGCCGGCAGGTCGAGCTGCATGTGGATGCGCTCGGTGAGGGAGCGGGACAGCAGCGAGGTCATGCCCTGCACCAGCGCGCCGACCTCCACCGGGCTGGGTTCCAGTGGTTGCTGGCGCGAGAAGGTGAGGAGGCGGCGGATCAGCTCGGTGCCGCGCCGCGCTGCCGACAGGGCCGGCTCCAGGTAGTCGTCGTAGCCCTGGTGGGCCGGTAGCTTGTCGCGCAGGGTGGCCAGGTTGCCGGTGATGATGGTGAGCAGGTTGTTGAAGTCGTGGGCCAGGCCGCCGGTGAGCTGGCCGACGGCTTCCATCTTCTGGGCCTGGATCAGCGCGGCCTGGCTGGCCTTCTGCTCGGTGATGTCGATGGACAGCACGAAGTAGCCCTGCACGCCGCCGCTCGGCGAGACCTCGGGCACCAGTGCGCTGCGCGCATGGACCGGGCGGCCGGCCGGGTTGATGCGCGAATACTCGTAGCTGACCTGTTCGCCGGTGGAGGCCTGCTCGATGTAGGGCCGGATCTGCGCGTAGGCCTCGGGGCCGAAGACTTCGGCGATGCTGCGCCCGATGATCTGGGTCGGGTCGATGCCGAACCATTCGGTGTAACCGCGGTTGGCGAAGATGTAGCGCTCGTCGGCGTCCACGTAGGCGATCAGCGCCGGGATGGCGTCCATGATCAGGCGCAGGCGCTCCTCGCTGCGGGCCAGTTGGCCGGCCAGTGCGTCGAGGCGGGTGGTGGCCGCCTCCAGTTCGGCGGTGCGGGCGCTGACGCGGCTTTCCAGCTCGGCGTTCTGGCGTTCGATGAGCTGCTCGTAACGGCGCTGCTCGGTGATGTCGGTCCATAGGGTCACGAACCCCAGGTTGGGGATCGGCACGCCACGGATCTGCAATACCTGGCCGTTGGGGCGGATGCGCTCGGCCTGATGGGGCTGGAACGAGCGCACCGAGGCCATGCGTTCGGCCACCAGCCGTTCCACCTCGGCGTCATTGCCGCCATATTCGCCGCGCTGGGCATTGAAGCGCACGAAGTCCTCGAAGGGGGTGCCGACCCGGACCATTTCCTCGGGAAAGTCGAGCAGGCGTTGCAGGGCCTTGTTCCAGGTCACCAGTTTGGGGCTGGCGTCGAACACCGCGATGGCCTGGTCGAGCAGGTCGAGGCCGGCCAGCAGCAGGTCGTAGCGCCGCAGTTCCTCGGGTGTGGCGGGCTTGCCGGGGCTGGAGGGCGGCAGGCGGGAGGTCATGGCCGATGGCGGGCGATGTAGTCGAAGAAGGCGTCTTCCGGCAGAGGCGGGGAGAACAGGTAGCCCTGGCCGTAATCGCAGCCGGCGGCGGCCAGGCGTTCGCACTGGGCCTCGCTCTCGACGCCCTCGGCGACTACTTCCAGGTCGAGTTTGTGGGCCATTGCGATGATGGCCTCGGTGATCGCCAGGTCGCTGGGGTCGGTGGTCAGGTCGCGGACGAAGGAGCGGTCGATCTTGAGGGTGTCGATGTCCATCCGCTTGAGGTAGGCCATCGCCGAGTAGCCGGTGCCGAAGTCGTCGATGGAGATCTGGATGCCGGCGGCGCTGAGGCGGGCCAGCTGGGCAGTGACCGACGGGTGCTCGTCGAGTAGCAGGCCTTCGGTGATCTCGATCGCGATGCAGGTGCCGGGCACCTTTCTCTCGATAAGCTCGTCGAGCAGGACGGCCAGCGAGCGCCCCTTGGCAAACTGTCGGGGCGAGGCATTGACGGTGATCTGCAGGCTGTCGGCCAGCTCGGGCGATACCGTCGCCCGCCAGCGCGCCACCATGTCGATGGCCTGCCGGAAGACCCAGGTGCCGATGGTGTCGATCAGGCCCAGCTCTTCGGCCACCGGCACGAACTCGGCCGGCGACACGAAGCCGCGCGATGGCAGATTCCAGCGCAGCAGGGCTTCGGCCTTGTGAAAGTGGCCGTCGGCGAGGCGCAGGATGGGCTGGAAGTGCAGGCTCAGCTGGCCCCGGTCGAGGGCGTGGCGCAGGTCCTTGCCCAGCTGCAGGCGCTGCAGCGCGGCCTCCTGCATGCGCGGCGAGAAGTAGCTGAAGCGGTTCCGGCCTTCGTCCTTGGCGTGGTACATGGCCTGGTCGGCATTCTTCAGGATGTCGGCCGGTGTCTCGGCATCCTTCGGGAACAGGGTGATGCCCACGCTGGCCGACACGTAGGCGATGTCGTGGCCGAGCTGGAAAGGCTGGGCTAGGGCCTCGATGATGTCTTCGGCGATGCGCTCGATCGGCGCTTCGTCGGCGAGGCCGGGCAGCAGCACGGTGAACTCGTCGCCGCCCTGGCGGGCCACCGTATCGGACTCGCGCACGCAGCTGACGATGCGACGGGCCGCCTCAACCAGCAGGCGGTCGCCGGCCTCGTGGCCGAGGGTGTCGTTGACCTCCTTGAAACGGTCCAGGTCGATGAACATCACCGCCACGCAGTCGTGGGTGCGGTGGGATTGCTTCATCAACTCGGCCAGGCGGTCGTTGAGGAGGCGGCGGTTGGGCAGGCCGGTGAGCGGGTCGTAGTTGGCCTGCATCCAGATCAGGGCTTCGGTCTGCTTGCGGTCGGTGATGTCGGTGATCACGCCGACCAGGCCGCCGAGGCTGCCGTCGGATTTGAAATAGGTCGCCTTGTTGAAGATTACGTCCCGGTTCTGGCCGTCCGCCGAAGAGACCAGCGCCTCGTAGGTCTGTACCCCGGGGTGGTCGAACAGGGCCTGGTCGGCCTCGTGGTAGCGGGCTGCCAGCTCCGGCGGCGAGATGTCGAACACCGAGCGGCCGATCAGTTCTTCCCTCGGCTTGCCGAGGAAGGCCTCGAAAGCCTTGTTGCAGCCCAGGTAACGGGCCTGTTCATCCTTGAAGAACAGCGGGCTGGGAATCGCCTCGATGAGCTGGCCGATGAAGTGCAGCTGCTCGCGGGCAGTGCGTTCGGCGGTGCCGCGGGCGGTGATGTCCACCAGCATGCCGATGATGGCCGGGCGGCCGTCGAACTCGGTGCGGTTGCCGAAGACCTCCAGCTCGATCTGGCTGCCGTCCTTGCGGCGGCCGCGGAAGGTGTAGTGGGCGGTGTCGGCGCCGTGATGGATGCGTCTTGAGATGGCCTCGCTGACCTTGCAGCGGTCTTCCGGCACGATCAGCGCCGTGGGCCCCAGCCGGCCGCAGATTTCTGCCTGCGCATAGCCGAACATTTCGGCGAAGCGCGGATTGACGTAACGGAACAGATCGTCCTGGATGATGTAGATGCCGATCAGGGCGTTGCGTATGAGTGTGGGCAGCAACTCGTCCGCTTCGCGCAGCAGCTCTTCGGTCAGGGGTTCGTAAACGCGGGGCATGAAGAATGGATGTTTCTGGGCCGATCCGGCATTCTAGGCTTTGTCGTGGTCGTTGACCGTTTCCTCTTGGGCGAGCTGGCGCCGGTAGCGCTCCGGGGACATGCCGGTCCATCCGGTGAAGGCCCGGTAGAAGGCCGAGGTGTCGGCGTAGCCGAGGTCGGCGGCAACCTGGGCGATGGACTGACGGGTCTTGGTCAGGCGCGACAGGGCCAGGTCCCGCCGCAGGGCTTCCTTGATGCCGCGGAAGCTGGAGCCTTCCTCTTCCAGGCGGCGGTGCAGGGTGCGCGGCGACATGTGCAGGCGGCCGGCCACGTCATCCTGGGACAGGCTTACCGGCAGCGCGTGGCGAATCAGGTCGCGAACCCGCGTGACGGTGTTGCGGTCGCGCCGGTAGAGCATGCTGATGCGCCCTGGTGCGCCGTCGAGAAAGGCCACCAGCGCGGCTTCGTCACGGCGGATCGGCAGGTCGAGGAGGGTGGCGTTGAAACGCGCCACCAGCTGGGTGCCGGCAACGAAGGCGGAGCGCTCGGTATACACCAGCGCGTAGTCGTCGGCGTGTGGAGGGCGGGTGAAAGGGAAATCCACCGCGTCGAGGGCCAGGCCACGCCCGACCAGCCAGCACGACAGGCTGTGCAGCAGGCGCAGCAGCCATTCGAAGGCGAAGACCCGGGCCGGGTCGTCCGGCGTGGCGGCCAAGGGGGCGATTTCGCTGATGTGCAGCTCCGCGCGGTTGTCATGGCGCTGCACGCCGACCGCCAGGTCGGGCAGCACGATGGACAGGAAGCGGCGCGCCCGGTCGAGGGCGTCGGCGAGCGTCGGTGCGCCGAGCATGCCGCGGCACAGGAACTCGAAACTGCCCGGCCGCATCGGCGCGGAGAACAGGCCGAAGCCCTCGTCCTGCAGTTCGCCGATCACCAGGTTGTACAGCGTGGCGTAGCGGTCAACCGGCACGCGACTGGCCGCGTCTGCAAGATTGATGTCGAGGCCGGTGAGTAGCGGCGCTGTGTCGATGTTGCGATGCAGCATGCCGGACAGCATGCCACTCACGAAACCCATTGAAACAGTTGCACGTTTACGGGACTGGCTGGTGCTCAAGAGGGTTTCGGCTCCCTGGCGTACGTACGGAAAGGTGGAACTGCAGCTTGGCGGATTTTGCACGAATCCCGTCGACAACGGCAATGGCGGAGCGCGCCGCCCGCTTCTAACATGAATGCATCGATAAACATGATGTGGGGGAGACAACTATGACCGACCTGAGCGTTGCCAAGAAGCTCGTCGCTTACAAGCCCAAGAACAAGGTGCGTTTCGTCACCGCGGCGGCATTGTTCGATGGCCACGACGCGTCGATCAACATCATGCGGCGGATTCTTCAATCCACCGGCTCCGAGGTGATCCACCTCGGGCACAACCGCTCGGTGGGCGAGATCGTCAATGCCGCGCTGCAGGAAGACGTGCAGGGCATCGCGATCACGTCCTACCAGGGCGGTCACGTGGAGTTCTTCAAGTACATGATCGACCTGCTGCGCGAGAACGGCGGCGAGAACATCAAGGTCTTCGGCGGCGGCGGCGGCGTGATCGTGCCGGCCGAGATCAAGGAACTCCACGACTACGGCGTGACCCGCATTTACTCGCCGGAAGACGGCGCCATCCTTGGTCTGCAGGGCATGATCAATGACGTCGTCGAGCGTTGCGACCAAGACCTGAGCCACGCCGGCCCGCAGGGCGCCGAGGCCGTCATCGCCGCGCTGAAGTCCGGTGACCGCCGGGCTCTCTCCAAGGTCATCACCGGCCTCGAGAACGGTGCTTATCCGGATGACGTGAAGGCCGCGCTGATCGAGGCGGCAAAGGACCTCAAGGTGCCGGCCCTCGGCATCACCGGCACCGGCGGCGCAGGCAAGTCCAGCCTCACCGACGAGCTGGTGCGCCGCTTCCGCCTTGACCAGGACGACAAGGTCAAGCTGGCCATCGTCTCCATCGATCCGTCCCGTAAGCGCACCGGCGGCGCGCTGCTCGGCGACCGCATCCGCATGAACGCCATCGAGCACCCGAACATCTTCATGCGTTCGCTGGCTACCCGCGACACCGGCAAGGAAGTCTCCGCCGCGCTGCCCGAGGTGATCGCCGCCACCCGCCTGGCCGGCTTCGACCTGATCATCGTCGAGACCTCCGGCATTGGCCAGGGCGACGCGGCCATCGTGCCCTTCGTCGATGTGTCCCTGTACGTGATGACCCCCGAGTTCGGCGCTGCCAGCCAGCTCGAGAAGATCGACATGCTCGACTTCGCCGATTTCGTGGCGATTAACAAGTTCGACCGTAAGGGCGCCGAGGATGCGTTGCGCGACGTTCGCAAGCAGTACCAGCGTAACCGCGAGCTGTTCTCCACCCCGACCGAAGAAATGCCGGTGTTCGGCACGATGGCTGCCCGCTTCAACGACGACGGCGTCACTGCGCTGTACCAGGCCATCGCCCCGCTGCTGTCTTCCAAGGGCCTCAAGCTGGCGGTGCCCAAGCTGCCGCTGGTGAGCGTCAAGGCTTCGAGCCGTGGCCGCGCCATCGTTCCTGCCGAGCGTGCCCGCTACCTGGCCGAGATCGCCGACTCCGTCCGCGGCTACCACAAACATACTGCCGAGCAGGCCAAGGTGGCCCGCGAGCGCCAGGCCCTGCGCATCTCCAAGCAGCTCTTCGAAGGCTGCAAGAAGGACGCCGGCAGCTTTGACGAGCTGATCGAGTGGAAGGACGGCGAACTGACCGGCACCTCCAAGAAGCTCCTCGACATGTGGCCGAAGACCGTCGAGCTGTACGCCGCCGACGAGTACGTGGTGAAGATCCGCGACAAGGAGATCCGCACCCAGCTGACCTCCGAGTCCCTGTCCGGCAGCAAGATCCGCAAGGTGGCCCTGCCGCGCTTCGAGGACGACGGCGAGACCCTCAAGTTCCTGATGAAGGAAAACGTCCCCGGCTCCTTCCCTTACACCGCCGGCGTGTTCGCCTTCAAGCGCGAGGGCGAGGACCCGACCCGGATGTTCGCCGGCGAAGGTGACGCCTTCCGTACCAACCGCCGCTTCAAGCGCGTGTCCGAAGGCATGCCGGCGCATCGCCTCTCCACCGCCTTCGACTCGGTGACGCTGTACGGCTGCGACCCGGATCCGCGTCCGGACATCTACGGCAAGATCGGCAACTCCGGCGTGTCCATCGCTACGCTGGATGACATGAAGGTGCTGTACGACGGTTTCGACCTGGTCAATCCGACCACCTCCGTGTCGATGACCATCAACGGCCCGGCGCCGATCATCCTGGCGATGTTCTTCAACACCGCGCTGGCCCAGCAACTCGACAAGTTCAAGGCGCAGAACGGCCGTGAGCCGACTGAAGACGAAGCCGAGAAGATCCGCGAATGGGTGCTGTCCTCCGTGCGCGGTACCGTGCAGGCCGACATCCTGAAGGAAGACCAGGGCCAGAACACCTGCATCTTCAGCACCGAGTTCGCGCTGAAGATGATGGGCGACATCCAGGAGTTCTTCGTCCATAACAAGGTGCAGAACTTCTACTCGGTGTCGATCTCCGGCTACCACATCGCCGAAGCCGGTGCGAACCCGATCAGCCAGCTTGCCTTCACGCTGTCCAACGGCTTCACCTACGTGGAAAGCTACCTGGCCCGCGGCATGCACATCGACGACTTTGCGCCGAACCTGTCCTTCTTCTTCAGCAACGGCATGGACCCGGAATACTCGGTGATCGGCCGCGTCGCCCGCCGCATCTGGGCCGTGGCGATGAAGAACAAGTACGGTGCCAACGAGCGCAGCCAGAAGCTGAAGTACCACATCCAGACCTCCGGCCGCTCGTTGCACGCCCAGGAGATGGACTTCAACGACATCCGCACCACGCTGCAGGCGCTGATCGCCATCTACGACAACTGCAACTCGCTGCACACCAACGCCTACGACGAGGCGATCACCACGCCGACTGAGGAGTCCGTGCGCCGTGCGATGGCGATCCAGCTGATCATCAACCGCGAATGGGGCCTCTCCAAGAACGAGAACCCCAACCAGGGCGCCTTCATCATTGAAGAGCTGACCGACCTGGTCGAAGAGGCTGTGCTCAAGGAGTTCGAAGCCATCAGCTCCCGCGGTGGCGTGCTCGGGGCGATGGAGACCGGCTTCCAGCGCGGCAAGATCCAGGAAGAGTCGCTGTACTACGAGCACAAGAAGCACGACGGCTCCTACCCGATCATTGGCGTGAATACCTTCCTCAACCCGAAGGGCATGGCACAGCAGGAAATCGAGTTGGCCCGTTCCTCCGAGGAAGAAAAGCAGAGCCAGCTCAAGCGTCTGGCCGACTTCCAGGCCCGCAATGCCGAGGAAGCACCGAAGTGGCTGGCCAAGTTGAAGCAGACTGTCATCGAGAACGGCAACGTCTTCGCGGTGCTGGTGGAGGCGGTGAAGTACTGCTCCCTCGGCCAGATCACCGGCGCCCTCTACCAAGTGGGCGGCCAGTACCGCCGCAGCATGTAAGGCTTACAAGAAGACCCTCCGCAAGAGGGGAACAGCAAGGACAAACGGCGCCGGGAGGCGCCGTTTGTCCTTGGTCCGGACGGATAGCTCCATGCTGGAGATGGCGTGCCGGAAGATGACAGGAATACGTCCTGTCGGGCGGAGTGGTGCCTGGATGCATCACTCCGCGAGCTGCGCTTACGGCGCTGCCGTCATGCTCAGGTGCCAGTGGCTCAAGTGCGCTGCGTCGATCTGCACACGGGCCGGTTTGGTCCAGGCGGGGACACCAGGAATCGGCAGGTTTGGCGATATCGAGAACTTGCCATCCACCAGTGCCAGCTTGATGAACGACGGTCCGATGTAAATCACGCGCGTGCTGGCTGCCGGTGCCTCCGCGTCCAGCAGGGCGCGGTTGGCGGTAATCCATGCCTGCAGCCCTGCCAGCTTTGGTTTGTTGGCCGCATTGCTCACCACTTCCTGACGTGCGGCGTTGAACATTTGCTGGATTGCTGCGCCGTCACCCTGGCCACCCAGCGCGTCGCTGTAGCCGCCCTGGCCGTCCGCATAGCGCAGGTCGATCTGCTGGCCGTCGCTGTGGCCGCTGTGGCCAAGGATGGAACGACCGGTGGAGGTCTGCGTCACGTGCATGCCACTTATGTCGTCGAAGCGGTAGGCGCGGGATTGCAGCCACGTGATGGTCTGCTGGGTTGCCCACGAATCGCCGCCGGGATCGCGCGAACCATAGCGACGCGCTCCCAAGCCTGCTTCATTGTTGGCCAGGTATAGCGGTGTGAAGGCGCTATCGCTATTGAACGAAACCTGGCCGCCCTCCTGTGGATTGGATGTCACTTCAGTATCTTCTACCGTGCCTTTGATGCGCACGGTGACAGCGACCTTGCCAGACGTTTTTGCGCCGGCAAATGCGGGCAGCGACACGCCGGAGAGCTTGATCTTGCCCTTGCTCATCGTATGCGTCTGGTTGAGCAGGTTGTCCGCTGCAAATTGCGGATTACCGCCATTTGGCGACACGCTGATGTTCACTTCGGTGATCTTGGCATCGGCCGGCGAGAACTCGATTTCCAGTGGCAGCGTGTGGGTTGAGTCCGTTCCGGTCAGCTGGGTCGACAGGTAAGGGCCGGACAGGTTGCCTTGCAGCTTGATCGGCTGCAGTACGGGGTGCGCATCCTTGTTGGGCGACACGAACTTGGCCGCCGTAACTCTCAGGCCGACGCAGCCGGTCGTCAGTTCGACCGTGGTGACCGTCGCCAAGGCGCTGTCGCCGATGTTGGTGGCGCTGACGGCGCCGCCGATAGTGATCGGCCCTTCCTTGGTCTGTGTGCTGACGTCGACACAATCGGTCTTGGTGATCGTGCCCTGCGTGAAGTGCGACTGGTTGACCGAACCGCTGGCCGACAGCACCTTGTTCGGTAGTCCGGTGACGGAATACGACCAGGTGTCGTTGTACTGGCTCTGCTGCGTTGTGTAATCCGGGTATTCGGCCGTGTACACCGTGATCTTCACGCCTACGTTCTGGGTGCCCTTGGCCACTTGATACGAGATTGGCGTGGTGATGGTGGCGTTCTGCGCGGCCGCGGTGGCGCTGAACGTCTGCGCGCCGCCGGCGGTCGGTGCAAACACGCCGCCGCTTTGGGCGCGCGCGGTCGGCACGTCCCGTGCGGCCGGCGCCGTGCCATCCTGCGTCAGCGTGCTGGCGACAAAGCTGTGAGCCGGGCCGGCTGCCATTGCGGCCTTCTGGACCGTCTTGTTGAGCGTGTATGTGAGTGACACGTTCGCCGTCGTTGTGTTCGCCAGGATGATCGCGCTGGCAGAAACCACGTTCGGGTTTTCCAGGTCGTTCAGGGTCAGCTGATACGTGTCAGGAATCACGTTGTCAAAGCTGAACTGGCCGTTGGCGTCGACCGGTGCGACCAGCCGCAAGTGGTTGTTATAGCCACGCAGGAGGATCTTCTTGCCCGCCAGTGTGGTTACGGGAGCTCCGCCCGGTGCCACCAGTTTGCCGGCCACCTTGGCGCCCTGGCGGATGGCGAGGAATTCATAGGAGGATGCGAATTCGCCGTCCTTCGACACGAAGTTCAGCGACACGGTCAGCGCGCCGGCCGGGAGCGCTGCCATCAGTTGCTGCAGCTTGCTGCCGGAAATCGTGAAAGTCGTGCTGACAGGGTCGTAAGTCCAGTAACTCTTCAGGCTGACCGCAGTATTTTTGGCACCGATGACCAGGCCGTCACTGTCATCTGCGAGGTCGGTCGACGGCGAGCCTGCCAGCTTGAAGCTCAGCGTATTGCCGTCGATACTGTTGTTCGGTCCCAGGCCGCCAACCTGCAGGCTGGGCGGATTTTCCGGCACGCTGCCGTCGTCGCGCGGCTCCACATGCAATAGCGGCTCCCGCGGCCGCTCGGTAAGGATAGGCAGCGACAGCACCGTGGTGCCGTTCGGGCCGCTCAACGTGAACTCCGCCTGCTGCGGCGCGCCGGTATCGCCCGGTGTCGAGAAGCGCAGGGTGCCGTCCTTCAGCAATACGTCGGTGACGGCTCCAGCCACGGTGACCTTGTCGACGTCGTCCGGGACCCCGATGTCTGCTAGAGGCAGCACCACCACTTCCGCGGGCTTCGCGGGTGCCAGTTGCTGAACATCGCTGGCGGTGATCTTCCACGACAGGCTGGCTAGGTCGAACGGCTGCGTTCGGTCGATGCGCAGCACGATCACATCCGTTGGGGTTGCAGTGGCGCCGGCGCCAATGCTGCCCGCGGCAACGGTGCCGTCGATGATGGTGGTACCGGCCGGTACGGCCAGCAGTTCAGCCAGTACGTTGGCCGCGCCGGAGACGCCGTTATTACGGATCGAAACCCGGTACGTGTACTCATAGACGGTACGGCTGATGCGCGTCTCGGCCACCTTCCCCAGCTCCACGACTTCGAATTGCGCGGCAACTGCGGCTGTTTTCAGCATGGCGTTGCTCGACTGCATTTGTGCCGCATCACGGCTGCCGTCCGCGCCTTGGTCGCCACCGCAACCGGCCAGCGTGGCTGCCAGTACCGTTGCGCTGAATACTGCTTTGATCCACGGTTTCATTGCGCACCTCCATCGCGGCGGCGCTGCCAGTAAGCCATTGCTCCCATACCAGCCAGCATCAGCGGCAGGGTGCCGGGTAGCGGCACGCTGCTGCTCTTGGTCAGGCCGCTGTCGAGTTCAAGGAAGGAGTTTGGATCGACGATGGAAAACAGTTGTGCAACGGGCGTGCCCGCGCCCAGGTAATCGAACGTAACGGAAAAGCCGCCCAGGGTGTCGCCGAACGCTATGCCACCGGTCAGCGCCAGGCCATCGAAATAGCCGGCTGCGGGAATGCCGGTATCCGGCTGGATCAGCAGCACATCCCAGCCGGACGGGCCCGTTGCCCCCGCCAGGTTGGCGAACAGGTTTTCATCGAAAAAGACCGTGAATTCATCTAGCGGTGTTCCCAAGGTGTCGTTATGGACCGTGTAATCGAAACGCCAGTGGTTGCCGCCCAGTGCGGTCGACGTGTAATCGATGATGCTTGCGTTGGCGGCAGACAGAGGCAGGAGCAGCGCGGCCAGCGTTGTCGCTGCCCCCCGAAACAAACTTCTCATGAGGAACCTCGGTAGTGAAAAAGCGATGGAAAAGTTCTATGCTTTATTCATTTCATTGCCTATTTAAGTAATTTTTTTATGAAAATCAAATAAATTCTAAGTGGATAAGTTTTATTTCGACAGAATGTTCCTTGCTCCGTCTACGAGGAGCACCGTAGCTGCCAGGGGGATCGCCTTCTTGAGCGTGCGTGCAGCACCCGGATGCGCGATGGCTCCTGCCGGCCATCGGGTGCATGCACTCCGCGATCCGGAGGGCATGGTTCAGGAGGCAATCTCATGCCGCCCGATTTCGCCTACGCTGAAGGATGATTCCGACCGGAGGCCGTGATGACCCGTCCGCTGTGTTTCGTCCTGATGCCCTTTGGCAAGAAGACCCTGGCCTCCGGGCAGGTGGTGGATTTCGATGCGATCTATGGGCGCCTGATCCAGCCGGGCATCGCGGCGGCCGGCATGGAGCCGTTGCGGGCCGACGAAGAGGCCGTTGGCGGGCTGATCCACAAGCCGATGTACGAGCGCCTGATCCTGTGCGATTTCGCGGTGGCCGACCTGACCGGTGCCAACCCCAATGTCTTTTATGAACTGGGCCTGCGCCATGGTGTGCGGCCGGCGACGACGGTGATGCTGTTCGGCGACACGGGTGCCTTGCCCTTCGATGTGGCGCCGTTGCGCACGATTCGCTACGCCATGGATGCGGGCGGCGTGCCGGCCGATCCGGTCGCCGCCGCCACGGCGCTGACGGCTTCTCTCGACGAGGCGCGGCGCGCCCGCGACGAGCCGCCCCGCGACAGTCCGGTGTTCCAGTTGCTGGAAGGCTACGTGGCTCCGGACATCGCCCGCCTGAAGACCGACGTGTTCCGCGACCAGGCCCGCTATGCGCTGGATGCCCGCAACAAGTTGGCGGTGGCACGGAAGGCCGGCCAGGATGCGGTGCGGGCGGCGGCACTGGGTCTCGGCGATTTGTCTGCCGCCGAGGCCGGCGTGCTGGTGGACCTGCTGCTGTCCTACCGGGCGGTGAGCGACTGGCAGGGCATGGTGGACCTGGTGGCGGGCATGTCCAAGCCCTTGGCCCGCAGCACGCTGGTGCAGGAGCAGTACGGCTTCGCCCTCAACCGCCTGGGCCGTCGGGACGAGGCCGAGGCTGTCCTGCTGGAACTCATTGCCAGCCGTGGCCCGAGCAGCGAGACCAATGGCCTGCTCGGCCGTGTTTACAAGGACCGTTGGGAGGCCGAGACGAAGGCCGGTAACGCCTTGGCCGCCCGCGGCTGGCTGCGCAAGGCCATCGACACTTATCTGCAGGGCTTCGAGGCCGACTGGCGCGACGCCTATCCTGGCATCAATGCGGTGACCCTGATGGAGCTGGCCAGCCCGCCGGACCCGCGGCGCATCGAACTGCTGCCGGTTGTCACCTACGCGGTGAAGCGGCGCATTGCCAGGGGTACGCCGGATTACTGGGATTTCGCCACGCTGATCGAGCTGGCCGTGCTGGCCCGCGACGAGGCCGCCGCACTGGACGCGACTGCCAACGCGCTGGCTGCGGTGCGCGAGAACTGGGAGCCGGAAAGCACCGCCCGCAACCTGGCCCTGATTCGTACTGCGCGGGTTGCGGCCGGCGATGCGCCGGCCTGGGCCGACGACATCGAGCAGGCCCTGCGCGCCCGTGCGAAGCCGACGGCTTGAGGCCGGCGTTCAGAGCTGGGCGCGCAGGCCGCCCAGCATCTCATGTACGTCGTAGGTCATCACCGCCAGGTAGGCCAGCAGGCCCAGGTACAGCAGGGCGTATTCGAAGCGCTTGGCCGGTGGGGTGTCGTAGTAGCCAGGCGCCTCGCCGCCTTCCCCGCGGAAGGCCTTCCACACGTGAGGGGCGGCAAGGAACGCGATGAGGATCAGCATCGGGCTCGGGCGCCATAGGAACAGGCCGACCAGCGCCGGCGCGCCGAGCATCCAGAACTTGCGCGACACCACGCCGGTCATGCGGCCGCCGTCCAGCGGCGGCACCGGGATCAGGTTGAACAGGTTCAGGAAGAAGCCGGAATAGCTGATCGCCAGCAACAGTGTGCTGTCCTCCGAGCGGGCCAGGAAATAACAGGCCAGTGCAGCGAGGGTACCGGCTAGCGGGCCGGCCATCGCCACGTAGGCTTCGGTTTCGGCGTTCATCGGCTGCTCCTTGAGGTTGATCCAGGCGCCGACGAAGGGGATGAAGGTCGGTGCGCCGACGTTCAGGCCGCGCTGGCGGGCGGCGATGTAATGGCCTATCTCGTGGCAGAACAGCAGCACGATGAAGCCGGCGGCGTAGCGCCAGCCCCAGATCAGCGCATAGACACCGAGCGAGATCAGCATGGTGCCGCCCGTGGTGAGCAGCTTGCCGAACTTGGCGCCACTGAGGAGGAGCAGGAGCAGCTTGATCATGCGCCGTCCTTCTTGCCGAGCAGCTTGCGCACTCCCGCACCGAGGCCGACGACGGCCAGCGCGCCGGCCTTCCAGAACTTGGCCAGGAAGAGGCCAAGGGACGCCAGCAGCCCCAGCTTCTTGGCGGCGATGCCGCCGACCAGCGCAGCCAGGCCGTACTCGGCGACCTTGTCGGTGGATGAGTTGAAGTCGGCGTAGCGCTTGCCGTCGTTGAACTCGAGGGCGGCCAGCAACTCGCGGGCGGCGGGTTTCTCCTGGTCGATGTGGGCCAGGCCGGTGATCAGGTTCATCGAGAAATAGCCCTCCCGCCCGAGCACGTAGGTGTTGTAGTTCACCCCATCCCCGCCGGCTGGGGCGTCCTTCCGGCGGGTGATCACGGACCACACCAGGCGGTGGGTGGCGGCGTCGTAGTTGGGCGCCTCCACCCAGCCGACCACGCTGAACTCTGGAATGCCAAGCTTGCGGCGTTCCTCGTTGGCGGATTCGGTGCCTTCCTTCAGGTTGTCGAGCAGCTTGGCGGCATCCCACTCCTTGGCATCTTCGTCCTTCACATAGCCGGCCGCTTCGTACTCGAGGGCCAGGAAGCCTTCCAGCCTGTCGCTGACGATCAGGCCATGGAAGCCGGGGCCGGTGTGATTGCCCTGGGCGGCCAGCAGCGCCGACGCCTCGGCCTGCGGGATGAAGCCGTAACCGGCCGGCAGGTGCAGCTTGCCCTGCTCGCCCAGCGGGATGTCCCGCGGGCCGGGCTGGACGGCGGCCATGGCGGTCTGTGCCGCCGCCTCGAAGTGGGCGCGGCCGTCGCTGGCTGGCGCATCGGCGGCATGGGATACAAGGCAGGGCAGGCACAGGGCCAGGATCGCCAGGTAGCGGCGGAGCGGGTTCTTCATCACAGCAGGTGGAATGTTGTTTGCATCGGCGGGCGCTGATGATAGCGCGGAACCCCGGGTGCCGATCTATCCTGAAAGCACGGGCTGCCGGCGCGGCCCTTGTTTGACGCGGGGTGTGTCATGGACAAGAAGAAGCGCACGCGGTTTCGTCCGGAGGTGCCGGAGGCCTGGCTGCGGCGTGGCATGCGCGTGCCCTTCGTCATGGCATCCATCCTGTGCTCGCTGGCCCATGCCGGCAGTGGGGCGGACGCGCCGGTGCTCAAGAAGGCGGCCGGGCAGCGCAAGCCGGCCCTCGACATCCAGGTGCAGGGGGGCGGCTGGGGCAGTGCCCGCAAGGAGGCCATCGAGACCGTACTCAAGGAGGTTGCCGACGCGTTGCTGGTGAACCTGCCCGAGCGGCTCGCGGTGCCCATCGTCGTCACCCATACGGACGGGCCGCCGGTGGCGCTGTACGGTCGCGGGCAGCAGGGCGAGTACCGGATTCGCCTGCATGCCCGTGGTGACAACTGGCACCTGTACGCCTACGAGTTTGCCCATGAGCTGTGCCATGTGCTGTCCAACTACGACGAGAACGTGGCGCCCGGCGCAGCGCCGACCCGCTACAACCAGTGGTTCGAGGAAACCCTGTGCGAGACGGCTTCCCTGTTTACCCTCAAGCGCCTCGCCCAGCGCTGGGAGAGTGCGCCGCCGGGGCCTGAATGGGTTGGCGAAGCGGCCCCTTTGCGGCGTTTCTTCGACCTGCTGATTTCCGAAGGGCACCGCCAGTTGCCGCACGATGCGCCGCTGGCGGGCTGGCTGCGGGACAACGAGGATGCGCTGCGCAACAACCCCTATCTGCGCGACAAGAATGAGGTGTTGGCCAACCTGCTGCTGCCTTTGTTCGACGGCAATCCCGAGAACTGGCAGGCCCTGGCCTACCTGAATCTCGATCCGGCCGATGCGCGCAGCAGCCTGCGCGCCTATCTGACCCACTGGTACCGGAATGCGCCGGAGGCGCATCGCGCGCTGGTGGGTGATGTGCTGGCCATGCTGGAGCTGAAGGATGCCCTCGCTCCGGAAGCCCCACGCTAGCGGAATGGGTTCTTTTCCGACTGTTTTCGTCGACTAATATGGAGGTGTGCAGACCACCGCCCGCGGGCCCAGACCCCGGAGCGGTAGCGCACCGTTCACTTGCTTGCCTTGTTTTGCGGGGAGGATCACCACACACGGAGGGCAAAATGAAATCGAGTCGTTGGATGAAGATCGGTGCCGGCCTTCTGACGGGAAGCGTCCTGAGCCTGATTCCGCTGGCCACCGCCCTGGCAGCCGACCTCAATGACAGTCTCAAGGAACTCACCGACAGCCGCTCGATGGGGACCATGCATAGTCCGGACGCGGGCAAGGGCATGGGGATGGACTCGCCGTCCTATGGCACTCAGGAGTGGTACGGGGCGCAGGGGCCGGTGCGTACCGACATGGACAAGGAGCAGATGGGGATGACTTCCGCCCCGCCGTCACCGTCCATGTGGGACAAACTCCGCAAGCAGCTCGGCCCGATCGGTAGCGACTAAGCACCTGCATGTTCGCGACGCCGCCCCCGCAGTGGGGCGGTGATCGCTGTAAGCCGCAGAGCAAGCGGACTGCTCTGGGCGTGGACCAGTGGGTCCTCTTCTTGCTTCAAGCTCCGGCAAGTCTTCCAAAGTACCTGCACGATCCTGTCGTGGCAGGTTTTTTGGTATGCCCACGACACATTCGTCCGGCATCTGTCGAAAACCCGCCATTCCTCGCGAGACACTCCATGAGCTTCCAACTGCCCCGCAGCCCCATCGCGCCCCTGCTGGTGAATCCGGCCGTCAATCTGCTGCGCATCGCCGCGGCGGCAGCCAGCCAAGACGGGGAGGTGGACCGGGAGACGATCGCCTTGATGCGGCGCCAGGTTGCCGAGGGCCTGCTCGCCGATCTCGATCCCGCGCAGGCCTGGGCCGAGCTGGCCAACGGCCTGATGAGCGACGCGCCGTCGCGAATGCTGTGGGTGCTGCGCGAGAGCCGGGCGTTGCAGGTGTTGCTGCCGGAGCTGGATGCCTTGTTTGGCATGCCCCAGAGCGCGGATGATCCGCCGACCGTGGACATCGGCGAGCATCAGTTCCGTGTGGTGGACGAGGCCGCGCGCCGCCAGGCGCCGCTGGCGGTGCGTTTTGCGGCCTTGCTCTACAACGTCGGCAAGTCCGATTCGCCACCGGAGCACCTGCCCGCCCATTATCGCCACATGGAGCGCGGCCTGCCGCGAATCGAGGCGATTGCGGAACGCTTCCGCGTGCCACCGGAGTTTCGGGATCTGGCCGTGCTGGCGCTGCTGGAGGTGGAGCGGGTGCATCGGGCCGCGGAGATGCGGGCCGGCTCCATCGCGGCGATGCTCGAGCGGGTCGATGCCTTCGGCCAGCCGCAGCGCTTCGACTGGCTGATGCTGTTGTGCACCTGCGATTTCCGGGCCTATCCCGGTCGGGCGACCCGCTCCTATCCGAAGGCCGCGATGCTGGCTGCGGCGCTGGATGCCTGCAAGGTGCTCGACGAGGCGGCGCTCCGGGCCAATTACGAGGACGATCCCGCCGGTGCTACCGATGCGTTGCTGGAGGCCCGCGCCGCGGCCGTCGCCCGTGCGCTGCGTTCGGAGCGCTGGGCCGGACAGGCCGCCGACTAGGCATGGCGCCATGCACGGCGTCGACACGGTTTTCGGCATGGAAGGATGACTTTTGTCGGAGGTGTGCATGTCAGCCCTCGGCTACCATAGGCCGATGGCTCTGAAGCGCATCTCCAACAGTCTCGTCACCCGCTTGGTGCTGTTCGGCATGCTGCTGGTCATAGCCGGCGGCGCGGCGCGTTACGTGCTGCAGGCCCGTTACCTGCGTGAAGACCTTACCCAGCTGGTGTCGGCCCAGCAGATGGCGCTGGCCGACGAGGTGGCACGGGAGATCGACTACAAGATCCGCCAGCGCCGCCAACTGCTGGACCAACTGGCGGCCACCTTGCCGCGGGAATTGCTCGGCCAGCCGTCCCGGCTGGAGGCCTGGCTTGCCGAACGGCACTCGCTCCATCCGGCATTCAACCTGGGCCTGCTGGTAATCGCCACCGACGGCCACGTGATCGTCGACTTCCCCCGGGTGCCGGGGCGTCGCGGCGCGTCGGCGGCCGGCAATCCGGGTTTTCTGCGGGCCCTGCAGGGGAGGGCTGGGGTTGGTGCACCGCTGGTGGGAAGCTTCACCAAACAACCGGTACTACCGATGGGCGTCCCGCTGAAGGATGCCGGCGGCCACGTGGTGGCCGTGCTGGTGGGCATCACCGCGCTGACGGCGCCGGATTTCCTCGACCGCATCAACCAGGGGCGGATCGGCGAAACCGGCGGTTTTCTGCTCGTCTCACCCGTCGACACGCTATTCGTCGCGGCGGGCGACCCGGACCTGTTGCTCAAGCCGACCCCGCCGCCCGGCGTCAATCTGCTGCACGACCGGGCCATGGCCGGCTTCCGCGGTAGCGGCGTGACGATCAATGCCAAGGGCGTCGAGGAGTTGGGGTCGATGGCCAGCGTAGCGAGCACCGGCTGGTTCGTGGTGGCGCGCATGCCGACGGCGGAAGCCTTTGCGCCGGTTCGCCGGGCCCAGGACAACGTGATCCGCCACAGCTTCACCGCGATGGCCCTCGTGTTGCTGGTAGCGGGCGTATTTGTGCGGTTTACGCTTCGTCCGCTGCATCGGGCTGCGACCCTCGCCGAGCGCATGACCCAGGACGAGATTCCGCTGGAGCCGTTGCCGGTGGTGCGCGACGACGAGGTCGGTCACCTCACCAAGGCCTTCAACCGGCTGCTCGACAAGCTGGCCAGCAGCCAGGCCGAACTCCAGCGCATGGCCCACCACGATGGATTGACGGGGCTGCCCAACCGCATGCTGCTCGATGACCGTATGCGCCAGGGGCTGGCGCGTGCCGCCCGCCACCGCACGCAGGTGGCGGTGCTGTTTCTCGACCTGGATGGTTTCAAGCCGATCAACGACCGCCTCGGACATGAGGCCGGCGATGCGGCGCTGGTGGAGGTGGCGCGTCGCCTGTCGACGGTGCTGCGCCAGAGCGACACGCTGGCCCGTGTCGGTGGCGATGAATTCGTGATGCTGGCCACCGATCTGGGGCCAGACGCCTCGGAAGGGGCGGCACGCCTGGCCAGGCGCTGCCTCGAGGCGCTCGCGGCGCCGCTGACCATCAAGGACAACCTGTGCCTGCTGGGTGTGTCTATCGGCATCGCCATCAGCGACGGGACGGGTACGCCCGAGGCCATGCTGCTGGCCGCCGACCAGGCCATGTACGTGGCCAAGGACCAGGGGCGCGGGCGCTACGTCATTGCGTCCGGGGGCGATGGTCTCGCGTTTGCAAGCTGATCCGGAACGCAGGGCCTCCAGCACCGCCACAATTCCGTACATTTGAAAAACAGTTGCGCAAACTTGCTTTGCCAGACTGATCCCCGAGACGAAATAGCCCACCCGCCGCCACCGGCAACGCCCACGGGCGTCATCGGTAGAAGCCGCGGGGGACGACATCGAGACAAACCGGAGGAGGGGGCATGGCCACGACCCGAGCGGCAGCTGTGGACGTCGCCAGCCTGGACACCTTTCCGCGCCTGCTGATGGAGCACGCTCGGCAGCGCCCGCAGCGCCCGGCGATGCGCGAAAAGGAATACGGGATTTGGCAGACCTACACGTGGGCGGATGTCGCCGCTCGGGTGCGTGCGCTGGCCAGCGGCCTGGCCGAGTTGGGCTTCAAGCGCGGCGACCGGCTGGCCGTGGTGGGGGACAACCGGCCGCGCCTGTACTGGTCTGTGGCGGCCTGCCAGTGCCTGGGGGGCATCCCGGTAATGATGTACCAGGATGCGGTGGCCCAGGAAATGGCCTACGTGATGAAGGACGCGGACATCCGCTTCGCCTGCGTCGAGGACCAGGAGCAGGTAGACAAACTGCTCGAGATCGAGGCGGGCCTGCCGAGCCTCGAGCGCATCGTCTACGACGACCCGCGCGGCCTGCGCCACTACAACCAGCCCTTTCTGCACGGCATGGACGAGGTGCTGGAGATGGGGCGTATCCACGACGAGCACCACCCCGACTTCCTCACCAACGAGATCGACAAGGGCAGTCCCGAGGACATCGCGGTGATGCTGTACACCTCCGGCACCACCGGCCAGCCGAAGGGGGTCTGCCAGAGCCACGCCGCCTTCATCGCTGCCGCCCGGGGCGGCTGTGCCTTCGACCGCCTCGGCGAGACCGAGGACATCCTGTCCTACCTGCCGATGGCCTGGGTTGGCGACCACCTGTTCTCCTATGCCCAGGCGTTGGTGGCCGGTTTCACGATCAACTGTCCGGAATCCGCCGAGACGGTGATGAACGACCTGCGCGAGATCGGGCCGACTTACTACTTCGCGCCGCCTCGGGTCTTCGAGAACCTGCTGACGCAGGTGACGATCCGCATGGAGGACGCCAGCCGGCCGAAGCGTGCGCTGTTCGCTTATTTCATGGAGGTGGCGCGGCGCTGCGGTGCCGACATCCTGGACGGCAGGCCGGTCCCGCTGGGTGAACGCCTGCGCTACGGGTTGGGCAAGCTGCTGATCTACGCACCGCTGAAGAACGTGCTGGGCCTCAGCCGCATCCGCGTCGCCTACACTGCCGGCGCGGCGATCGGGCCGGACCTGTTCCGCTTCTACCGTTCCATCGGCATCAACCTCAAGCAGCTCTACGGCCAGACTGAGACCTGTGCATATGTGTGTTTACAGCCCGATGGCCAGATCAAGCTTGACTCGGTGGGCAAGCCGGCGCCGCAGGTGGAGGTGAAGCTGGCAGACAACGGGGAGATCCTGGTGCGGGGGCCGATGCTGCTGAAGGCCTACTACAAGCGCCCGGAAGCGACTGCCGAGGCGCTCAACGCCGAGGGCTATTTCATGACCGGCGATGCGGGCATCTTCGATTCCGACGGCCACCTGAAGATCATCGACCGGGCCAAGGATGTGGGGCGCCTGAACGGCGGCGGCATGTTCGCCCCCAACTACATCGAGAACAAGCTGAAGTTCTTCCCCTACGTGAAGGAGGCGGTGTGCTTCGGCAACCGCCGCGACCACGTCACCGCCTTCATCAACATCGACCTGGAGGCGGTTGGCAACTGGGCCGAGCGCCGCGGGTTGGCCTATGCCGGCTACACCGACCTGGCCAGCCAGGCGGCGGTGTATGCGCTGCTGAAGGACTGCGTCGAGCAGGTCAATGCCGATCTGGCCGGCGATGCGGCGATGGGCGACGCCCAGGTCCGCCGTTTCCTGATCCTGCACAAGGAGCTCGATGCCGACGACGGTGAGCTGACCCGGACTCGCAAGGTGCGCCGCAACTTCATCGCCGAGAAATACGCGGTGCTGGTCGATGCGCTGTACGCCGGCAAGGCCAGCCAGTACATCGAGACCCAGGTGAGCTACGAGGACGGGCGCAGCAACCTGGTGGCCGCCGAACTGCGCATCGAGGACGCGCAGATCTTCCCGCCGCAGGCGCGGGCTGCCTGAAACGGAGAACGCGATGGCCCGGCAAAGCGGCGACGTGATCGTCGACCTGCGCAATATCTCCCTGCGTTTCGGCGGTGTAAAGGCGCTCACCGACATCAGCTTCGATGTACGGGAGCACGAGATCCGCTCGATCATCGGTCCCAACGGGGCCGGCAAGAGCTCCATGCTCAACGTGATCAACGGGGTGTATCACCCGCAGGAAGGGCAGATCTATTTCCGCGGCACGCTGCGCCGGCGGATGGAGCCCCACCGGGCGGCCGAGCAGGGCATTGCCCGCACCTTCCAGAACATCGCGTTGTTCAAGGGCATGACGGTGCTCGACAACATCATGACCGGGCGGGCCTTGAAGATGCGCTGCAACTTCCTGCAGCACGCCTTCTACTGGGGCGCTGCCCAGCGGGAGGAGGCTGCCCACCGCCTGAAGGTCGAGGAGATCATCGAGTTCCTGGAGATCCAGTCCATCCGCAAGACGCCGGTCGGCCGCCTGCCCTACGGCTTGCAGAAGCGCGTCGAGCTGGCCCGCGCGCTGGCCGCCGAGCCGCACATTCTGCTGCTGGACGAGCCGATGGCCGGCATGAACGTGGAGGAGAAACAGGACATGTGCCGCTTCATCCTCGATGTGAACGACCACTACGGCACCACCATCGTGCTGATCGAGCACGACATGGGCGTGGTGATGGACATCTCCGACCGGGTGGTGGTCCTCGACTATGGCCGCAAGATCGGCGACGGCCTGCCGGACGAGGTCAAGGGCAACCCCGAAGTCATTGCAGCGTATCTGGGCGCAGCCCACTGAGGGACAGGGCATGCAGTTCTTCATCGAGGTGCTGATTGGCGGCCTGCTGTCCGGTGTGATGTATGCGCTGGTGGCACTCGGCTTTGTGCTGATCTACAAGGCGTCGGGGGTGTTCAACTTTGCGCAGGGGGCGATGGTGTTCTTCGCCGCGCTGAGCTTCGTCGGTTTCCAGGAAGTGCTGCCGGCCCGTTTCGGTATGGAGGCCGGCAGTGCGCCGGTGTTCTGGCTGTCCTTCCTGCTGGCCTTCGCGACGATGGTGGTGCTCGGCATTGCCACCGAGCGAATCGTGCTGCGGCCGCTGGTCAATCAGCCGCCGATCACCCTGTTCATGGCCACCATCGGGCTCACCTACGTGGTGGAGGGGCTGGCTCAGATGACCTGGGGCGCCAACGTGCGTGGCCTCGAGCTGGGCATCGTCGATGAGCCGATCGCCTGGCTGATGGACGACTACGGCATCGGCGTGTCGAAGTTCGACCTCTTCGCGGCCGGCGTGGCCGCCTCTCTGGTGGCCCTGTTGGCGGCCTTGTTCCAGTACACCAAGGTCGGTCGCGCGCTGCGGGCGGTGGCCGACGACCATCAGGCAGCCCTGTCCATCGGCATTCCGCTGCAGACGATCTGGCGCGTGGTGTGGGCAGTGGCCGGCTTTGTGGCGCTGGTGGCCGGGATGATCTGGGGCGCCCGCAACGGCGTGCAGTTCGCGCTCACCTTCACCGCGCTGAAGGCGCTGCCGGTGCTGATCCTTGGCGGCTTTACGTCGGTGCCCGGCGCGATCGTCGGTGGGTTGATCATCGGTGCGTCCGAGAAGCTGGCCGAAGTGTATGTGGGGCCGCTGGTCGGCGGCGGCATCGAGGGGTGGTTCCCCTACATGCTGGCGCTGGCCTTCCTGTTGGTGAGGCCGGAAGGCCTGTTCGGCGAGAGGCATATCGACCGGGTCTGACCCGTTGGGGCGAATTCATTAGCCCGCGGACTTTGTTCAAGCGACTGTGGGCGGATGAATTAGCCCCCACCGGGAGAGGGGGGGGGGTGGAATGCGTTACCGCGTGGGCGGGCAGTTCAGGACCAGCTATGCCGAGGACGGGCGGATCTTCCCGATCCGCCAAGACCGGATCGGCTTCGCGCTGCTGATGCTCGTGTTCGGCGTGGCAGTGCCGCTGCTGGCCAACGAGTACTGGCTGAAGGCGATCCTCACGCCGGTGCTGATCTTCTCGCTGGCCGCCATCGGCCTCAACATCCTGACCGGCTACGCGGGCCAGTTGTCCCTCGGCTCGGCGGCTTTCATGGCGGTGGGGGCCTTTGCCGCTTACAACTTCATCCTGCGGGGGGACGGCATGCCCTTCCTGCTGGCACTGGTGCTGGCGGGGCTGGCGGCGGCGCTGGTGGGGGTGCTGTTCGGCCTGCCGAGCCTGCGCATCAAGGGCTTTTACCTGGCGGTGGCGACGCTGGCGGCCCAGTTCTTCATCGTGTGGGTGCTGGTCAAGTTTCCGTGGTTCTCTAACCATTCCTCGTCGGGGGTGGTGACGGCCCAGGAGGTGAGCATCCTCGGTTATCGCTTTGTCTCGCCGGAGGCCAAGTACGTGCTGACCTTCGCCGTCGTCGCAGTGTTGGCACTGGCCGCCAAGAACCTGGTGCGCTCGGCCACCGGGCGTGCCTGGATGGCGGTGCGCGACATGGACGTGGCGGCCCAGGTGATCGGCTTCCGCCTGATGCGCACCAAGCTGCTGGCCTTCGCGGTGAGCTCCTTCTACTGCGGCGTGGCCGGCGCGCTGTACGCCTACACCTACATCGGCACCGTCGAGCCGGAGGGCTTCAACCTCGACCTGTCCTTCAAGATCCTGTTCATGATCATCATCGGTGGTGTCGGCTCGATCATGGGCGCCTTTCTGGGCGCGGCCTTCATCGTGCTGCTGCCGATCCTGCTCGACAACCTGGTGCCGGCGCTGTTCGGCGATGCGCTCGGGGCCGGCTTTGTGTCCAACCTGCAACTCATCATCTTCGGCGGGCTGATCATCTTCTTCCTGATCGTGGAACCCCATGGCTTGGCGCGCCTGTGGCAGATCGCCAAGGAAAAGCTGCGCCTGTGGCCCTTCCCGCACTGAAGCGCCACCTCATACCTACAAGAGGAGACACACCATGAAACTGAAGCACACCGTCCTGCTGGGCGCGGCCATCGCCGGCCTGCTGGCCTCCTCCGTGGCGGGGGCCGTCGAGGAACAGTTCATTGGCCTGCCGAGCTATCGGGTTGGCCCTTATGCGTCCGGCGGCTCGGGGGTCTTCGGTGGCTGGATCGACTACATGCAGCTGATCAACGAGCGGGATGGTGGCATCAATGGCGTCAGGCTGACTTGGGAAGAGTGCGAGACTGAGTACAACAATGCCCGCGGTGTGGAGTGCTACGAGCGCCTGAAGAAGAAGGGCAGCACCGGCAACACGGTGTTCCAGCCGGTGTCCACCGGCATCACCTACTCGGTGCTCGACAAGGCCGCCCAGGACAAGATCCCGGTGGTGACGATCGGCTACGGGCGTACTGACGCCGCCGACGGGCGGATTTTTCCGTGGGTCTTTCCGCTGATCACCACCTACTGGTCCCAGGCCTCCGCCATCGTGAACTTCATCGGCACGAAGGAGGGGGGCATGGACAAGCTCAAAGGCAAGAAGATCGGCCTGCTCTACCACGACTCGGCCTACGGCAAGGAGTCCCATGCGGTCCTCGACAGGCTGGCCGCCAAGCACGGCTTCGAGCTGAGCAAGATCGCAGTCGCCCATCCGGGCAACGAGCAGCAGTCCCAGTGGCTGCAACTGCGCCAGCTCAAGCCCGACTACGTGATCCTGTGGGGCTGGGGAGTGATGAACCCGACGGCCCTCAAGGCGGCCGCGAAGGTCGGCTATCCGCGCGAGAAGATGATCGGCGTGTGGTGGTCTGGTGCCGAGGAGGACACCATCCCGGCCGGGCCGGCGGCCAAGGGCTTCATTGCCGCCGGTTTCAACGTGGCCGGTGCCAATTATCCGGTGGTCGCCGACATCAAGAAGTTCGTCTACGGCAAGGGCAAGGGCAACATGGAGGACAAGGCCCGCATCGGCTCGGTGTATTACAACCGCGGCGTGGTGCATGGGCTGATCACCGTCGAGGCGATCCGCAAGGCCCAGGAGAAGTTCGGCAAGGGCAAGGCGCTGACCGGCGAGCAGGTACGCTGGGGCTTCGAGAATCTGAACCTCGACGAAGCGCGCTTGAAAGCGCTGGGGGCGACCGGTTTCCTGCCGTCGCTGAAGATCAGCTGCGCCGACCACGAAGGGCCGGGTGTGGTGAAGTTCCAGCAATGGGACGGTAGCCAGTGGAAGGTGATCTCCGACTGGGTCGAGTCCGACCGCCCGCTGGTGCGTGGCATGATCGAGGAGTCGGCCGCCGCCTACGCGAAGGAGAAGGGTATCAAGCCGCGGGACTGCAGCAAGGAAGGCTGAGGCCCCCCATGTCCTATCTCAGCCTCAACAACATCGAAGTCATCTACGACCACGTGATCCTGGTGCTCAAGGGCGTCTCGCTGGAGGTGCCCGAGGGCCGCATCGTCGCGCTGCTGGGGGCCAACGGCGCGGGCAAGAGCACTACGTTGAAGTCCATCTCCAACCTGCTGCGCGCCGAGCGGGGCGATGTGACCAAGGGCTCGATCGAGTTCAAGGGCGACCGCATCGACCGCATGACACCGGCAGAGCTGGTGCGGCGCGGGGTAATCCAGGTGATGGAGGGGCGCCACTGCTTCGGCCACCTGTCCATCGAAGAGAACCTGCTGACCGGTGCCTATACGCGCCGCCAGTCCCGCGCCGAGCTGCGCGACAGCCTGGAGCGGGTGTATAGCTACTTCCCGCGCCTCAAGACCCGGCGCAGTTCCCAGGCCGGCTACACGTCAGGTGGCGAGCAGCAGATGTGCGCCATCGGCCGCGCGCTGATGGCCCGGCCGGAGATGATCCTCCTCGACGAGCCGTCGATGGGCCTGGCGCCGCAGATCGTCGAGGAAATCTTCGAGATCGTGAAGGACCTCAACGGTAAGGAGAAGGTCAGCTTCCTGCTCGCCGAGCAGAACACCATGGTGGCGCTGCGCTATGCCGACTTCGGCTACATCCTGGAGAACGGCCGCGTCGTGATGGAGGGCGCGGCGGATGAACTGCGCAACAACGAGGACGTGAAGGAGTTCTACCTTGGTCTGTCCGCCGAGGGCCGCAAGAGTTTCCGCGACGTGAAGCACTACCGCCGGCGCAAGCGCTGGCTGTCGTGAGGGCCAGACGTTTCCGAAGGGGCTCGGTGGGGGCGAATGAATTCGCCCCCACGTGGTATGTCTCAAGGGTGTTGGTATGACAAAATCCTGAGCCCGCGCAGCCTGCGCGCCGCCGAACGCAAACATGCATGGAGCCACGATGAATTACCACGACACCCGTGAAATCCGCCCTCCTGCCGAACGGGAGCGGGACCTGCTGGCCGCGCTGCCGGCGCAGATCGCCCATGCCCGCGCCCATGCGCCGGCCTTGGGCGAGCTGTTGCGGGATGTGGATCCGACGTCGGTGACGAGCCGCGAGGTGCTGGCGAAACTGCCGGTGATCCGCAAGTCTGAGCTGGTCGCGCTGCAGCGCCGCGACCGCCCCTTCGGCGGTCTGGCGACGGTGGGCTGGGGCAAGCACTGTGCGCGGGTGTTCGCGTCGCCGGGGCCGATCTATGAGCCGGAGGGGGCGCGCAAGGATTACTGGCGCCTGGCGCGGGCCTTCTATGCGGCGGGCTTCCGCCCAGGTGACCTGGTGCACAACACTTTTTCCTACCACTTCACGCCGGCCGGCTCGATGATGGAGACGGCAGCTCACGCGCTGGGCTGCACGGTGTTCCCCGCCGGCGTAGGCCAGACCGAGATGCAGGTGGCGGCGATCGCCGATCTGCGCCCCGCCGGCTATGCCGGCACACCGTCTTTCCTGCGCATCATCCTCGACAAGGCCGACGAACTGGGCGTGTCGGTGACGAGCCTGCGGAAGGCCTTCGTGTCCGGCGAGGCCTTTCCGCCCAGCCTGCGGGATGCGCTGGCGGCCCGCGGTATCCAGGCCTACCAGGCTTATGCCACCGCCGACCTGGGCCTGATCGCCTACGAAACCCCTGCGCGGGACGGGCTGGTGCTCGACGAGGACGTCCTGCTCGAGATCGTGCGCCCGGGCACCGGCGATCCGGTGGCGCCCGGCGAGGTCGGGGAGGTGGTGGTGACCAGCTTCAGCCCGGAATATCCGCTGGTCCGCTTCGGCACCGGCGACCTGTCGGCGCTGCTGCCAGGCATCTCGCCCTGCGGCCGTACCAATACGCGCATCAAAGGCTGGCTGGGGCGGGCCGACCAGACCACCAAAGTGAAGGGCATGTTCGTCCATCCGGGCCAGGTGGCTGCTGTGCTCAAGCGCCACCCGGAGCTCGGCCGCGGACGGCTGGTGGTGGACAACCCGGCCCAGATCGACCGCATGATCCTGCACTGCGAGGCGGCGGGCACGCCGGACGGGCTCACCGAGGCCATCGCTGCTTCGTTGCGCGAACTCACCAAGCTGCGCGGCGAAGTGTGCTTCTGCGCACCGGGCAGCCTGCCCAACGACGGCAAGCTGATCGAGGATCTGCGCAGCTACGAGTAGCGAGCTGTTGGGGGCTTCGCCGTCACGACTTCTGGCACACTCCGCCGGATGCATGCCCTTCCGTGTTTCCGGTCCTGAACCGCGATGCAGAGCTTCCTGCTGCTGTTGCCCGATTTCGCTTTGATTGCCCTTGGCGCCGCTTTGCGGTGTTATGGTCGTTTTGGTGAGGGTTTCTGGCCGGGCGTTGAGCGCCTGGTGTATTTCGTGCTGTTTCCGGCGCTGCTCTTCAATGCGCTTGCCCGCGCGTCCGTCGAGCTGTCGGCGATGGCGCCGCTGTTCGCGGTCGGTCTGGCAACTCTGGCGAGTGGTTTTGCGCTGGCGCTGCTCGCCCGCCCACTGATGGGGCTGGGGCCGATGGCGTTCGCATCGCGGGTGCAGTGCGCCTACCGCTTCAACACCTATATCGGCATTGCAGTGGCAGGGAAGGTGGCCGGGGCGACCGGGGTGGCCACGATGGGGGCCCTGTGTGGGGCGATGGTGCCCTTTGCCAATATGGCGGCGGTCGGCCTGCTGGCCCACCACGGCCAGGGCCGGCTGTGGCGGGAGCTGGCGCGCAATCCGCTGATCCTCGCCACCGTGGCCGGGCTGCTGTTCAACCTGGCGGGCGGCGTGTTGCCGGCGCCGACGCTGCCTTTCTTGCAGCGCCTTGCCGATGCGGCGGTGACGCTGGGCCTGCTGGCGGTGGGAGCCGCCTTGCGCGGCGGCCGTCACGAGGGCGGCTGGCCTGGGCTGCTCTACTTATGTGGGCTGAAGCTGTTGGTGCTGCCGGCGATTGCCTGGGGGCTGGCTGGCTTGGTAGGGCTGGCGGGGGTGAGTTTCACCGTTGCAGTGTTGTTCGCCGCGTTGCCGACCGCATCGTCAGCCTACATCCTGGCGATGCGCATGGGCGGTGATGGATTGGGTGTGGCCTGGTTGATTTCCGCCACGACGGTGGCGGCTGCCGTCACGCTGACGGGCTGGCTTGCGGTGCTGACGCACTGGGGGCCTTAGCGCCCCCGGTGCGAGGGGCGCCGGGCGCCCCGCCGTCGAGTCTTACTTGCCGTCCTTGGCCTTGCTCTTCGCCGGCGAGGCCTGGGCCGGAGCAGCCTCGGCCTTGGCCTTAGCCTGTTCGGCGGCGTTCTGCATCAGGTTCCATGGCCACATGGAGCTGGCGAAGGGGTTGGGCTGGGAGGCTTCACCCTCGGGAGCCTTGCCGCCCTCGGCGGCCAGCTTGCTCATGGCCTGCATGGTGGCGATGGTGGCGCGCTGCATCTCGAGGCCCTGGGTCGCCATCTGAAGGGAGCTGAGGTTCATCTTGAGCCAGTTCTCGACGGCCTTCATGTCGGCGATGCGCTTGTCCAGCTCATCCACGTCCAGCGTCGGGGTGACCATCCCGGGCAGGCTGAAGCCCATCTTGCTCCACATGCTGCGCATGAACTCCATCGGGTCCTGCGCCTTGTTCTCGGTGCTCATCGTTCTCCCCCTATTTGGATATGTCATCGACGCAGGGATAGTAACCGATGCGTCGCAGGCCTGCATCAGGCTTGGGTTTTGCGCTGCAGCAGGGCGCGCAGCTTGGCTGGACGGACCGGCTTGTGGAGCAGCGGGATGCCGGCCTGCTGGGCCTCGCCGGCAACTTCCGTGGAAGTGTCGCCGCTCAGCAGGATGGCCGGAACGGGGCGGCTGAAATGGCCGCGCAGGTGGGTGACGATGGCCGGGCCGATGTGCTCCCGGCCGCTCTGGTAATCGCATACCAGTACGTCCGGCGGCGCTTGCCCAGCCAGCGTGGCGAGCAGCGCGTCGGGGCTGGTCGCGGCGCTGACCTGGCAGCCCCAGGACTCGAGCAGGCCGGTGGTACCGGCAAGGGCCAGTTCATCGTCGTCCACCAGCGCCACGTGGAGGCCCTGGAAGGAGTGGGGCGCTGGCGGTGCGTGGCGGTCGGACGCAGTCACCGGGGTGGCGAGCGGGAGCTCTATCGCGAACAAGGCGCCCTTGCCGGGCAGGGAGTGCAGTGACAGCGGGTGCTGCAGCAGATTGGTCAGGCGGCGGACGATCGCCAGGCCGAGGCCAAGCCCCTTGGCGCGGTTGCGCTCCGGGTTATCCAGCTGGACGAATTCCTGGAAGATCGCCTCCTGGGCTTCCGGTGCAATGCCGGGGCCGTTGTCGCGGACTTCGATGCGCACCCGCTGGCCGCGTCGGCGGGCTGCCAGGAGGATGGTACCGCGCGGGGCGTAGCGCAGCGCGTTGCTGATCAGGTTGTGCAGGATGCGTTCGAGGAGCAGGGGGTCACTCTCGACCCACAAAGGCGTTGGGCGCAGGCGCAGGCGCTGTTTGCGCACTTCCGCCTCGCGCCGGTAATCCACGTCGATGCGTTCGAAAAGGGGCTGCAGCGGAAAAGGCTTGATCTGGCGGTCGAGCACGCCGGCGTCGAGGCGCGAGATGTCGAGCAGGCTGTCGAGCAGGTTCTCCATGGTCTCGGCGGAGACGGCGATCTGCTCGACGAGGCGGCGGGTGTCGGGGGCGTGGGGCTTCTGGCCCAGTTCGGCGACGAACAGGCCGAGCGCGTGCATCGGCTGGCGCAGGTCGTGGCTGGCTGCGGCGAGGAAGCGGGTCTTGGCGCGGTTGCCCTGTTCGGCTTCTTCCTTCTTTTCTTTCAGCTCCGACGTGGCGGCGTCGATCTGGCGCTGCAGGTCTTCTTGCGAAGCGCCGAGCCGGTCGGCCATTTCGTTGACACCGGCGGCCAGGGTGCTGAGGGTCTTGCCTCCCTCCACCGGTACCCGTGCCGAGAAATTGCCCTGGCCGAAGCTGGCGACCGCGCTGGCGACGCGCAGGATGGGGCCGGAGATGCCGCGACTCATGCGCATGGCCAGCGCGACGCTGGCCAGCAGGACCGTCACCACCATCAGGAAGGCGTTGCGCAGCAGGCGGCTTTCCTCGGCACGCAGGGACTCGCGGCTCATCTCCACGAGCACTTCACCGTGGCGGGTTTCCTGGATGGCGGCGGAGGCCGTGGTGCTGTCCAGGAAGGGATCGTCGAGGCTGACTCCCGGCCCGGCCACGGGCTCGCGGAAGCGCAGCGGGGCGTTGTTCTCGTGGGGGACGAGATTCACCGCGGTCGTCTGGAGCGACCGGCTGCTGTCGGCGAGCACTTCCTGCTGGGGACTGAAGACCGCTACGCGGACCACGTCCTTCTCCTGCAGGATGGAGTTGGCGAGCTTGCGCAGGTTGTCCTGGTTGCCGGAAAAAACGCCGTATTCACTGGCCGCGGCGAGCTGGCGGGCCAGTGCCTTGCCGCGCTGGACGTGGGCTTCCTCGAGGTCAGACAGGCGGCTGGTGGTGAAATAGGCGATCAGCACCGTGGCCATTACCACGGTCGGCAGCATGGCGATCAGGATCGCGCGGGGGCGGATATCCCAGTCTTCAGGGCGGATCACTGGGTGTTCTCCCAGCGCTCCAGGCGCTCGCGCAGGGTGTTGGCGTCTTCCAGGTTGATGCCGAGGGAACGCGCCACGTAGGGGTTGGTGCCGACGTGGAAGTAGCGCGGGGCGCTGGCGGCCGGCAGGTTGCCGCTGGCGAGGGCGTGGCGGGCGGTTTCACCGGCCTGCTGGCCGATCTGCGCCGGCGTGCTGTACAGGGCCAGCAGCGCGCCGGCTTTGACGTAGGCGGGCGAGAAGCCGACCACCGGCGAGCGGTGGTGGTAGGCGGTGAGCAGGATGTTGGAGATCGTGCGGTTGTTGTAGAGGGCCGAGTCAGGGATGGCCAGCAGGATGGTCGGCTCGGCCAGCACGCGCTGCAGGGTCGGGTAAAGGTCGCTCTCGTCGCCGACCTGTTCGAGCACCGGGCGGAGGCGCCGTTCGCGGGCGTTGGCCTGCAGGCGCGCGCCCAGTTCGCTGCTTTCCCGGCCGACGATCAGTGCTACCCGCGACCAGTCGGGCAGGGCGAGGCGCAGCAGTTCGATCTGCCGGCCGGCTGGTTGGTCGATGAATACTGCGGACGTGCGTCGCCCGTCCTCGCCGCGCTGGGGCAGGCGGTCATAGGCGCTGCGCGGCAGCAGGGTGTGCAGCAGCAGGCTGCGCGGGGCGAGGCTGGCGATGGTCTGCGCGGCACGGGTGCCGAAGGTGACGATCAGTGCGCTGGCGTTGAGGGCGGCGCCGTCTTCGGCACGCAAGGGCGTGATGATGGTCTGGATGCGGTGGCCGGCGCTGCGCAGTTCGGACGAGACCGCGTCGGCGGCCTCGCTGAAGGCGCCGCCTTCCTCAGACAGGACCAGAGCCACCTGCGCCGCGTGGACGGGGAGGGCTGCGACCAGCAGGGCCGCACAGAGTGCGCAGAGGAAGAGTCGCAGGCGCCCCATCGAGGATCAGAATTCGAGTCCGAGGGTGCAGAACACCCGGCTGCCCCAGGCGGAGGTCCGCGGTGCATAGGTCTGATCCACGCCGTCGATGTTCTGGGCCGCGATCGCGATGTCGCCACGGGCCAGCGAGGGCGGCAGGCGGTGGGCCAGGCGTAGGTCCAGCTGGCGGTAGCTGGCGACCCGGTGGGCGCCGTCCTGATACCAGCTCATCGAGCCAATCCAGGTGTGGGTGGCGCTGATCTGCCAGCGCGGATGGAACTCCCACGCGCCGAACAGCGACGAGCTGTGCCTGGGGGCGGTGTATTCGACCCAGCCACTCGGGTTGGCGGCGGTGGCGGTGGAGGCGTCGCCGGGGCCGTCGATGCGCAGTTCGGTGTGCTGGGCCGACAGCCAGGTGGCCGGGGCCGGCCGCCAGGTGGCGCTGAGTTCGAGGCCGCGGATGTCAGCCCGCCCGCTGTTGGCGAAGTAGCGGGTGTTGTCGCGGGGCAGCAGGCCGATGGTGGAGTTCTCCAGCCGCATCTCGATCAGGTCGCGGGCCTGTTCGAGGAACAGGCGTGCGTCGAAGGTGGTGGCCAGCGGCCGCAGCTCGGCGAGATAGCCCAGCTCATACGTGGTGATCCGCTCGGCGCGCAGATCGGGGGATGGACGGAAGGTCTGGGAGATCGGCGTGCCGGTGGGGATCGTGAAGCGGGGCGTGGCGATGGGGGCGGAGTTCACGAAGATCATGCTGGATTTCTGCTCGAACGCCATGGGACTCCGATATGAACGGTTGGCGGCCAGCCGCCAGGTTTGCGCTTCCGTCATATGATAGTTGGCTGAGAGGCGAGGCGCCAGCGATGTGCCGGTGAGGGCGTTGTTCTCCAGCATGGCCCCTGCATTGAACAGCCAGCGCGGCGATGCCCGCCATTCGAGGGTGCCGAAAAGGTGGTTGACGGCCACCCGCATGGTCTCGTCGGTGTTGAAGCGCAGGGGGGCGTGGATCTGGTCCACGCGTGCGCCGGCGCCGAACATCGCGCGCAGGGTTTGACTCGGATGGGCGATGCGCTGGATTTCGATGTCGTCCCGGACTGCCTTGAAGCCGTAGTCGATCAGCAACGGGATGTTGATCGTGACCGGCAGGCGCGACTGGGCCGGGCGGATCGGCACGTTGGTGGTGAAGCTGTCCTGCCCTGACTCCTCCTGGTGGTAATAGGTGACGCTCAGCTCTTCGTCAGGGGCGGGCGCGTGGCGCCAGCGCAGCAGGCCGAAGCCGCTGCCGATGCTGCTGTCCCGCTCCGGGTCGGTGAGGTTGTTGTCTTTGCCGATGCCCAGTGCGTTGCGCGTCCAGCCGGCCTGGAACTCGAACTGGTCCACCCGGTTGGGCGCCCAGTCGGCACGCAGGGTCGCCAGTTCATAGCGGCGCCAGTCGTTGATGTCCGAGAAGCCCCGGTCATAGTTGCGGGCCACGCTGAGGCGCAGGTCCACGTCGCCCAGTTGCTGGCCGACGCGCACACCGATGTCATTGATGCCGTCGCTGCCGCCCCGGTAGCGCACACGGGTGCCGAGGGTTTCGGAGGGGGCGCGGGTGATGATGTTGGCGACGCCGAGGAAGGCGTTGCTGCCGTAGGCCGCCGAGTTGGAGCCGCGGAAGACCTCGATGCGCTCGATGTCGTCGATGTCCACGCCGAGCTGGTTCCATTCGACGCCGGCAATGAAGTACGGCGAGTACACCGAGCGTCCGTCCACCTGCACCAGCATGCGCCGTGGCGCTTCGTCGGACAGGCCGTGGTAGCTCACCAGAGGCTGGTTGCCGGTGTGCATGCCGACCTGGAAGCCGGGCACCACGCGGAACAGCTCATTGATGTTGCGGGCGCCGGAGGCCGCGATCATGGCCCGGTCGATGATCGTCACCGCCCCTGGCGCATCGGCCTGGGCCTGGGACAGGCGGCTGGCCGACAGGATGACCGGCAGGTCGTCCAGGTAGGCGGCTTCACTGGTCGCCGCAGCCGATGTGCCCGAAACGGGTATCCCGATTGCAGGCAACAGGAAAGTGATGAGGCGGCGGGCAGAAAACTGGAATATCGGCATGGTCGTCGTGCCGTTTCGGCCCGGAGGCCGGATTTTCTACGTTTTGTTGCACGCTGGGTAGGCTAAACTCGTTCGGATTGCGGACAGCCGTCCAATTTAACGATTTGTGATGATGCAAACACGCATATTGATTATTGAAGACCACGTGCTGGTGCGCGAGGCGATGGCCCTGACCCTCGCCCAGGTGGCGGAGGACGTGCACTGCGAACAGGCCAGCAACGCCACCGACGCGCTGGCCCTGCTGGAGGCCGATCCGAACTGCGACCTGCTGGTGGTTGACCTGATGCTGCCGGAGATCAACGGCTTCTCGCTGCTCGGCGTGATCGCCAAGCGTTTTCCCGACGTGCCGGCGCTGGTGGTATCAGCCCTCGATGACCGGGAGTCGGTGCAGCGGGCGATGAAGGCCGGGGCATCCGGCTTCGTCTCCAAGGCCAGCCCCAGCAATACGCTGATCGAGGCGGTGCGGACCATCCTGGCTGGCGGTGTGTTCACGCCGGATTCGGCCATCGGCGGCAATGACGGCAACCGCAACCGGCGCGCCAGCCAGGCCTTCGCAGAACGCTTCCAGCTGACCGCCGCCCAGGGGCGCGTGCTGGAGTTGGTGGCCCAGGGTAAGTCCAACCGGGATATCGCCGAATTCCTCGGGCTGTCGGAAGGGACGGTCAAGGTTCATGTGTCGGCGATCCTGCGCTCCCTCGGGGTGACCAGCCGGGCCCAGGCCCTGCTGATGATGACCCGCGCCGGCCTGCGCGTCTGAGCGCTGACGTGGGGCAAACCCCGGTGCCGGTGCTGCCGGGAATTCATTTGCGAACAATTCTTATTTGTACCTATAATCGGCGCAACTGATCTGCATTCGGCGGTTCCCGATGATTCGTACTCCAGGACAGCAGCGCACTCCGGCGGGGCCGGCCCGGTCCCCAGCCACGGGGAGGGCTTGCGCATGAACGCCGCTGCCCCCGCAGTTGCCACCATCGCCCTGCCGACCAAGCTGCTGCGCGGAGCCCGCCGGCCGCAGGTTGCGCTGGTCGGCCTGGCCCACACCGGCAAGAGCACGATTTTCCAGGCAGCCTCCAGCACTGCGGTCGAGTCCGGCCGGCTCGACGGCAGCGCTCTCGGTTTCGATGCCTGCCAGGTGAATGTCGGCCTGGAGCAGGCTTCCCTGGTGGATCTACCGCCGTTGCGCACGCTGCACGATCTCGACGACGCCGACCGCTTGCTGCTGATGGCACTGCTGCGCGGCGAACCGGGCCAAGGCGGCTTCAAGGCCCCCGACGTGTTGATCCAGGTGGTCGACGCCACCGCGCTGGAGCCCAACCTGGCGCTCGCCCAGGAGCTGTGCCAGCTCGGCAAGCCGCTGGTGATCGCCCTCAATCGCCTCGATGAAGCGCGCGAGCGCGGCATCTACATCAACGTGGAAGCCCTTTCCGCCGAACTCGGCGTTCCCGTCGTGCCCACCGTTGCGCACATGGGCAAGGGCATTACCACGCTGTTCGAAGCGGCGCTCAATGCGGTACGTAGCAAGACCTGCCCGCTGCCGCAACTGCCCGGGCCTCATCTGGTCAAGGCATTGGCCGGGCTCAATGCGATTCTCGATAAGCCGGAGGTCGAAGCGGCTTTTCCGGTGCCGCGTTCGCTGCTGCTGACTCAGCTCGCCAAGGACAACACCTACTTCACTGCCGAGATGGCGCGCCTGTTCCCGGGGCTGCTGCCGGCCATTGCGGAGGCTCGCGCCGAAGCCGCGCGGCATCTGCCGCGCCCGCTGGCCGAGGAACTGTTTGCCGACCGCCACTACCGCGCCGCGGCCCTGCATGAGCAGGTCACCCGCCTCGGCCACGCTGCTGAGAAGGCCGGCTGGAAGCGGGCGCTGGACCGGATCTTCCTGCATCCCCAGTGGGGCTTCATCGGCACGCTGGCGGTGTTCGCGCTGGTGCTGTTCATGGTCTTCGAGGTCAGCACGACCCTCGACTCGATCACTTCGGCACCGTTGGCGGCGTGGGTTGGCGAGTGGGAGCCGGATACCACCCTCGGCGTGGTCGGCCGGGCGGTTGCCGACGGCCTGGTCGGCCTGGTCGGTATCGTGGTGCCCTACATGCTGCCATTGGTGCTGCTGCTGGTGAGCCTGGAGGAGTCCGGCATCATGCACCGGGTCGCCTTCGTGGTGGACCGGGGCTTCCACCGCATCGGCCTGCACGGCGGTGTGGCGGTGCCCTTCCTGCTCGGGCTCGGTTGCAATGTACCGGCCCTGTCGGCGGTGGCAGCCACCTCGTCGGGGCGGGAACGTATCGTCGCGTCGCTGCTGATCACCTTCGTGCCGTGCTCGGCGCGCTCGGCCATCGTGCTGGCGATCGGCGGGAAATATCTGGGTTGGGAAGGGGTGCTTGGCATCTTCCTGCTGACCATGATGATCATCGCGGTGTCCGGCAAGCTGTTGACCCGTCGCTATGTGCAGGCCAGCCCGGGCATGATCCAGGCCATTCCGCCCTATGCTTTGCCCCAGTGGCGGCGCCTGCTGACGATCACTTGGGAGCGCACCAGCGACATCCTGACCATCGTCACGCCACTGCTGGTATTGGGGAGCGTGGTGCTGGCGCTGCTGGCCCACTTCGGTGCCGACGCGGTGGTCAACACGTTGCTGCTTCCCGTCACCCACTGGTGGCTCGGCCTGCCGGTGGCTCTCGGTGTGCCGATCCTGTTCGGTGTGCTGCGCAAGGAGCTGTCCCTGCTGATGGTCTACCAGGCCCTCGGCACCCAGGACATCGCGCCGCTGCTCGACTGGGTGCAGATCGCCACCTTCCTGGTCTTCCTGACCTTCTACGTGCCCTGCGTGTCCACCTTTGCAGTGATGCTGAAGACCATCGGCCGGCGTGATGCGTTGTTCTCCATCGGCCTGTCCGTGGCGCTGGCGCTGGGCATCGCCTTCCTGTGCCGGGTCGGCCTGGAAGCGGTGAACTGGCTGCTCTGAAAACCCGAAATAGGTTCTCTTAATCGGTAGGTCATATTCCTTCGGCAAGGTTACGGCTGACCCCTGACCTTCCGAGGAAGACCGATGCAATTCCCTGTCAAGAAACTGGCTGCCTGGCTGGCGGCCAGTTCCATGCTGGCGCTGGCGGCCTGTGGCGGCAGTTCCAGCAATCCACCCGATCCGGTCACCGTCAAGGTGATCGCCATGAACGATTTCCACGGCAACATCGAAGTGCCAGCCGCCAACAACGGTGGCTCCGTCGTGCTGAAGGATCCGGCCAATGCCGCCGGCACCACCGTCCGCACAGGCGGCGCGGCCTACCTGGCGACGCTGATCAAGCAGCTGAGAGCCAGCAACGCCAACACCATCGTCGTCGGCGCCGGCGACATGGTAGGCGCCTCGCCGGTCACGTCCACGCTGACTCACGACGAAGCCACCGTGGACATCCTCAATAAGATCGGCCTCGAAGTGACTTCGGTTGGCAATCACGAGTTCGACCACGGCAAGGGCGAGCTGCAGCGCCTGCAGAACGGCGGCTGCTACGTCGGCGGCACCGTCGGCAAGGACACCTGTATCAACGGCGGCGTTTTCCCGGGCGCCAGCTACAAGTGGCTGTCTGCCAACGTGGTGGATACCGCCAGCGGCAAGACCCTGTTCCCGGCGACCTATGTGAAGAAGTTCGGCAAGGCCTCGGTAGGCTTCATCGGTCTGACCCTGAAGGGCACGCCGGCAGTGGTGACTTCTACCGGCGTCGCCGGCCTGAACTTCCTCGACGAGGCGAGCACCATCAACAGCTATGCCGCCCAGCTCAAGAAGGACGGCGTCGATGCGGTGGTGGTGCTGATCCATCAGGGCGGCCAGACCACGGCGTCCACCCTCAACGACCAGAGCTGTCCGAACCTGTCAGGCGACATCCTTCCCGTCGTCGATGCCCTCGGCAAGGACGTGGATGTGGTGGTCAGTGGCCACACGCACCAGGAGTACGTCTGCAAGCGCAACGGCAAGCTGCTGACCTCCACCGGTTTCTACGGCAGCGCGGTCACCGACATCAACCTGACCATCGTGCCGGGCACGGGCGTCACCAGCGTGGCGGCTAACACCGTGCCGGTCATCAACGATCTCAACATCACGGCGCCGGCGGGTTACGCGATCCTTGCCAAGGATGCAGCCATCGACGCGGCGGTGCAGTCCTACGTCAGTCTCGCGGCCACGCTGAAGAACCAGGTGGTGGGCTCGATCACCGCCGACATCAAGCGGGCCCTGCTCTCCAATACCGCCACCCCCACCCGAGACGAAACCGCCGAAGGCCCGATGGGCGACGTGATGGCCGACGTGTACTTGTCGGGCGGGCCGCAGGCCGACATCGCCTTCATCAATCCGGGCGGCGTGCGTGCCGACCTGATCTACAAGAACGGCGGTGCTGTGACTTACGGTGATCTGCTCACCGTGGCGCCCTTCGGTAACACGCTGGCCACCGTGGATCTGACCGGCGCGCAGATCGTCCGCCTGCTGGAGCAGCAATGGGAAGCCCCCAACTGTTCCGCCAAGACCGGCGCCAACGGTTGCGGCCGCATGCTCCAGCCGAGCAGCACCTTCAGCTACACCTGGGATGCCTCCAAGCCGGCCGGTGCCGCGGTTGGCAGCGGCAATCGGGTGGTGGCTGGTTCCCTCAAGCTCAACGGCGTGGCGATGGACATGAGCAAGACCTACCGGGTCACCCTGAACAGCTTCATGGCCCCGGGGCCGGGCGACAACTTCTCGGTGGTCACCACCAGCGGCACCAACATCACCAGCAGTGGCGTCATCGACATCGACGCCTTCGTCGGTTTCATGAAGAAGAACCTCAACCTGGCGCCGCCGGCGCCGCGCGTCACCCGCCTGAATTAATAACAAGCATCTTGTGGAGCCGGCAGCGTACCGGCCTTTTCGACCGGGGCGGCGTTGTCGCCCCGGCTTGTTTTGAGGGAGTGATTCCGTGCTGAGACATTTGCTTGCCTTCCTGCTGGCACTAGGCTTGCCTGCTGCCATCGCCGGCGCCCCGGATCCTGCACTGCCGGGCAGGATTGCCGAGGCCGCGCTGGATGCCCAGGGTCGCTGCTACCGGTTGATCCACCATGACACCTTTGCCTACGAAGCCTGCCTGACGGGGCTGCTCGCCGAGGAGAAGAAGGCCGGGCCGCGACGCCTGGGCATCGAGTATTTCGGTTTCGTCGGCGCACTCAATTCGGCGCGCCTCGGCATGCGCGGCGCGCAGGACACTGCATCGGCCTTCCTGCAGCGCTTCCGTGCCACGCAGAAGAAGCTGCGCATCGATGACGCCAGTCTGTGCGCGACGGTGCCCGGCGACTGTGAGGTTCGCATCGCCCGTATGAAGCTGATGGAGAAATCGCCGTCTGTACGCCAGCCCCGCGAGATGCCCGACGACGGGCATCGCCACTAGGGGTGGCGGGCGTATGCTTGGCACGATTCGATGAACAGGAAGGTTATACGGATATGAGCGACGTCGTTGAACAGATCTTGGGCTTCAATGCCGGCCGCGATCCGGACCGCCTGGTGCTCAAGTACCGCAACATGCGGGCGAGCGCCTTCGTCTTCCTGCGCGGCACCTGCCACCTGTTCTACCGGCGCCTGCCGGATTCCCCGCTGTTTTCCAGCGCGCCGCCGGTGTGGAGCTGCGGCGACCTGCATCTGCAGAACTTCGGCAGCTACAAGGGCGACAACCGGCTGGTCTATTTCGATCTTAATGATTTCGATGAGTCCGCGCTGGCGCCGGCCAGCTGGGATCTGGTGCGCTTCCTGACCAGCCTGCAGATCGGCGCTGCGGCGATGGAGGTGAAGAAGAAGCAGGCCGGTGAACTGTGCGACGAATTCCTCGACGCCTATCGGGCCACGCTGGTTGCCGGCAAGGCCGGCTGGGTTGAGCGGGACACCGCCAGCGGCCTGGTCCGCCATCTCCTCGATGGCTTGCACGGGCGACTGCGCCCGGCCTTTTTGGACGGCCGGACGGAGCTCAAGGGCAAGCGTCGCCACCTGCGCCTGGATAACGGCAAGGCGCTGCCGGTTACCGACAAGCAGCGCGACAAGGTAACGAAACTGATCGGTGAACTGGCCGAGTCCCAGGCCGATCCGCACTTCTACGAGGTCCTCGACGTGGCCCGGCGGATTGCCGGAAACGGCAGCCTGGGTGTGGATCGCTTCGTGATCCTGGTCCGCGGCAAGGGCTCGCCGGACGGCAACTACCTGGTTGATCTGAAGGAGGCGCTGCCCTCGTCGCTGGTGCCTTATCTGAAGACGCCGCAACCGGCCTGGAAATCCGAGGCGGCGCGGGTCGTGACGGTGCAACGGCGCATGCAGGCGGTGTCGATGGCCTTCCTGCAGCCAGTCAAAATGGGCAAGCGCTCCTACATCCTGCGTGGCCTGCAGCCGACCGAGGACCGGGTGGTGCTTGAAGAGTCCCGCTCCGGGTTCGATGCGATCCGCGGCGTCGTCGGTACGATGGGCGCCATCGTCGCCAGTGCCCAATTGCGCAGCAGTGGGCGCAGCGGCTCGGCGATTGCCGATGCGCTTATCGATTTCGGCGCCGGCAAGTGGCGCAAGGCACTGCTGGCCGCCGCCGACGAATGCAGTGACCGGCTGCGCAAGGACTGGAAGACGTACTGTGAAGCCTATGATGACGGGGCGTTTCCTGTAGGGGCGGATTGATTCACCCCTGTGCGTAGTCCTCCTCCGTTCCAGGTGGCCGTGGGGGCGAATGAATTCGCCCCCACAGACCCCGGTGGATTCAGCGCATCCGCGCGATGTCCCGCAGCGGTGGGGCGCCGAACAGGCGGCGGTATTCGCGGCTGAACTGGGACGGGCTCTCGTAACCGACGCGGCGCGCCACGGTGGCGGCGTCGATAGCCTCGGTGAGCATCATCTTGCGGGCTTCCTGCAGGCGAATCTGCTTCTGGTACTGCAGCGGACTCATCGCAGTGAGTGCCTTGAAGTGGTGGTGCAGGGACGATTTGCTCATGTTGACCGCGTCGGCCAGCGCGTCGATGGATAGAGGCTGGTCGAAGTTGCCCTTGATCCAGTCGATGGCGCGGGCGGTGCGGTGGCCCTGGCTGTCGGTGGCGGCGATGCTGCGCAGGCGCTGGCCCTGGGCGCCGGTGAGCAGGCGGTAGAGCAGTTCCTGTTCGCGCAGCGGGGCCAGCACCGGGATGTCGTCCGGCGTGTCGAGCAGGCGTACCAGGCGCAGGAAGGCGTCCATCACCGGCGTGGTGAGCGGGCTGACGCCGAGGCCGAGCGCGCCGGCCCCCGGCGGCAGCGGTGCCAGCTGCATGGTGCCGGCCAGCTCGGCGATCTTGCGGGGGTCCATGTCGAACACCGCGCACAGATAGGGACGTTCGGGTGAGGCTTCGGTGATCTGGCCGATCACCGGCAGATCCACCGAGGTGATCAGGTAATGCTGGCTGTCGTACTGGAAGGCTTCGTCGGCAAGGCTCAGGCGCTTGGTGCCCTGGGCCGCCACCGCCAGCACGGAGCGATAGACAGCGCAGATGGGTGTGCTGGTGCTGGAGGCCCGGAATAGGCTGAGTCCCTCGATCGGTGTCGGATTGGGGCCGTCCATGGTGCAATATCGTTCAATCAACCCGGCCAGTTCGAGACGCGCAGCGTCGAGTGCAAAGGGTGCCGCTTGAGTGGAAACGCCTGATTCGGTCATGGTTTGGTCCTCCTGCCCAGGATGCCGAGGGTATCGTCTTACGCGAGGGTGTGCAGCTGTTGAGACACTATTCTGGAGGATTAGGCAAAAATCTCACAGGATCCTGCAATGCCTTCCGGATGAGGCTGGGCTACATTTTGGTCCATGGTGGCGGGACTCCCGATGAACTTGGAGGCGAATTTATTCGCCCTCGCCATGTCAATCGAGGCCTGTAGGCGAATCCGTTCGCCCTCATCCTGAACACAGAACAATCCGGCAACCCCACGGAGATAGACCATGATCCAGCTCAATGTGAACGGCAAGCCCCAGCGCGCCGATGTCGACCCCGACACCCCGCTGTTGTGGACACTGCGCGATTCGCTCCTCCTCACCGGCACCAAGTTTGGCTGCGGCGCCGGCCTGTGCGGCGCCTGTACCGTACATGTGGATGGTCAGCCGACCCGCTCCTGCATCACGCCGGTGTCCAGCGTGGCAGGCAAGAAGATCACCACCATCGAGGCCGTCGACAACTCCCGCGTCGGCAAGGCGGTGCAGGAGGCCTGGCGCAAGCTCGACGTGGTGCAGTGCGGTTACTGCCAGTCCGGCCAGATCATGAGCGCCGTGGGCCTGCTGAAGACCAAGAAGAACCCCACCGACGCCGACATTGACGCTGCGATGGCCGGCAACCTGTGCCGCTGCGCCACCTACGTGCGGATCCGCGCGGCCATCCATGAAGCCGCCAAGGCGCTGGCCTGAGGAGAGACGACATGACCCAAACCATTCACAACCTCTCCCGCCGCCACTTTCTGCAAGGCTCCGCCGGTTTGACCCTCGGCCTCACGCTGCCGGCTTTCGCCGCCAAGGGCGCGAAGACGGCTGCCGCCGCCGGTACGGGCGCGAGTTTCGAGCCGACCCCCTTCCTGCGCATCGGCGCCGACAACTCGGTGACGGTGATCTCCAAGCACCTCGAAATGGGGCAGGGCACCTACACCGGCCTGGCCACCATCGTTGCCGAAGAGCTCGACGCCGCCTGGTCGCAGGTGCGTGTCGATGGCGCGCCGGCTGATGCCAAGCGCTACAACAACCTGGCTTTCGGCCCCATGCAAGGCACCGGCGGCAGCACCGCGATGGCCAATTCCTGGGAACAGCTGCGCCAGACCGGCGCCGTGGCGCGGGCGATGCTCGTTGCCGCCGCCGCCAAGCGCTGGAACGTGCCGGCCGCCGAGATCAGCGTGCGCGACGGTGTCGTGTCCCACGCGGCCAGCAAGCGTACGGCGACTTTTGGTGAGCTGGCCGATGCCGCCGCCGCCGAGGCCGTGCCGGCCACCGTGGCCCTCAAGGACCCGAAGGATTTCCGCCTCGTCGGCAAGCATGCGCCGCGCAAGGACAGTTTCGCCAAGACCAACGGCACGGCCCAGTTCACCCAGGACGTCCATCTGCCGGGCATGCTGGTGGCGGTGGTCGCCCACCCGCCGCGCTTCGGCGGCAAGGTCAAATCCTTCGACGCCAGCAAGACCAAGGCGATCAAGGGCGTCGTCGATGTGGTGGCGATCCCCAACGGCGTCGCGGTGCTCGCCAAGGACACCTGGAGCGCCAAGAAGGGCCGCGATGCGCTGAGCGTCGAGTGGGACGACAGCGCCGCCTTCAAGCTCGGCAGCGAGGAGATCTTCGCCCGCTACCATGAGCTGGCCCAGACCCCGGGCCTTATCGCCCGCAAGGAGGGCGAGGGGGACGCGGCCCTGGCCGGCGCCGCCAAGATCGTCAAGGCCAGCTACGACTTCCCCTACCTCGCCCACGCGGCGATGGAGCCGATGAACTGCGTCGTGCAATTCACCGGAGACAGCCTTGAAGTGTGGAACGGCGAGCAGTTCCAGACCGTGGACCAGGCCAACCTGGCGGCCATGTTCGGGTTGCCGCCCGAGAAGGTAAACATCCACATGCTGTATGCCGGCGGTAGCTTTGGCCGGCGCGCCTGCAAGGATTCCGACTACGTCAAGGAGGCTGCTGCCATCGTCAAGGCGGCCGGCACCCGAGCGCCGGTCAAGATGGTGTGGCTGCGCGAGGACGACACGAAGGGCGGCTACTACCGGCCGCAGTTCCACCATGCGATGGAGGCTGCGCTGAATGCCGACGGCTCGATCCGCGCCTGGCGCCATCGCCTGGTCGGCCAGTCCATCGCCAAGGGCTCGCCCTTCGAGGCCTTCATGATCAAGGACGGCGTCGATGGACTGTCGGTGGAAGGTGCGGCAACGCTGCCCTACGGCATCCCCAACCTGCAGGTCGAACTGCACACGCCCAGCGACATCACGGTGCCCGTCCTGTGGTGGCGCTCGGTGGGCTCGACGCATACTGCCTATTCCACCGAGACCTTCCTCGACCGGCTGGCGGCCGAGTCGAAGCAGGACCCGGTGGCCCTGCGCCTCAAGCTGCTCGACAAGCATCCGCGCCACGCCGGCGTGCTGCGCCTGGCCGCCGAGAAGGCCGGCTGGGGCACGCCGCTGGCCAAGGGCAAGCCGGGCGAGCGCCGTGGTCGCGGCGTGGCGGTGCATGAGTCCTTCCACTCCTACGTGGCCCAGGTGGCCGAGGTGACGGTGCAGGCCGACGGCAGTCTGCGCGTCGATCGCGTCGTTACCGCGGTGGATTGCGGCGTGGCAATCAACCCGGACGTGATCCGTGCCCAGGTCGAAGGCTCGGTGGGCTTTGCGCTGTCGGCGGCGCTGCATGGCGAGATCACTCTCAAGGATGGCGTCGTGGAGCAGGGCAATTTCGGTGAGTACGCGCCGATCCGCATCAACGAGATGCCGAAGACCGAGGTGTACATCGTGCCGTCTGCCGAGAAGCCGACCGGCATCGGCGAGCCCGCCGTGCCGCCGGTGGCGCCGGCTGTGGCCAACGCGATCGCCGCCGCCACCGGCAAGTGGCTGACTCGCCTGCCCTTCCGCTCCGATGAGCTGAAGGCCTGAGCGAGCGCGGTTCCAACCTTCACCACAGGGGCGAGTGCATTCGTCCCTGTGGTCGGTTTTTAGGGAAAGGTTCAAAGCATGGACAGTCAGGATCTCCAGGTCCTCGCCGCGCTGCGCCGCTGGCGCGAGGAAGGACACCGGGCGGCCCTCGTCACCGTCGCCCAGACCTGGGGCTCGGCGCCCCGGCCGGCCGGGGCCTGGATGGCCCTGCGCGACGACGGTCGGGTGCAGGGCTCGGTGTCCGGCGGCTGCATCGAGGACGACATGATCGCCCGCATGCTGGACGGGCGCATCGCCGGCAGCCAGCCCTTCGTCCTGCGCTACGGGGTGACGCGGGAAGAGGCCAACCGCTTCGGCCTGCCCTGCGGCGGTACGCTGGAGTTGGTCGTCGAGCCGGCGCCGGATGCGGCCCAGCTCGCCGAGCTGACGACGCGCATCGAGGCCGGCCAGCTGGTGCGTCGGGAGATCGAGCTGGACAGCGGAGCGGTGCGAATCCTGGATGCCTGCCGCGGCGAAGCCCTGCTGTGGGATGGCACCCGGCTGGGCACGATCCACGGCCCCCACTGGCGCCTGCTGATCATCGGTGCCGGGCAGATCGCCCGCTACCTGGCGCCGATGGCCCAGGCGCTTGATTACGCGGTGAGCGTCTGCGATCCGCGCGAGGAATATTCCGTCGAGTGGGACTTGCCCGGCGCGCCGCTGGTGGCCGGCATGCCCGACGACGCGGTGCTGGCGATGGGGCCCGATCCCCACACCGCCATCGTCGCGCTGACCCACGACCCCAAGCTGGACGACATGGCCCTGCTGGAGGCGCTCAAGTCGCCGGCCTTCTATGTGGGCGCGCTGGGTTCGCGGGTGAACAACGCGGCGCGCAAGGAGCGTCTGCTCAAGTATTTCGACCTGTCGGAAGGGGAGGTCGGGCGCCTGCACGGGCCGATCGGCATCCATATCGGCAGCCGCACGCCGCCGGAGATCGCGGTGTCCATCCTGGCCGAGATGACCGCGGTGAAGAACGGCGTTGTCGTTCCACGCGCCGAAGCGAGCGCGGTCGCCAGCGTCGGCTGCGGCGTGCGCCCGTGACGGGAGCGGTGGTCGGCCTGCTGCTCGCGGCGGGCCAGGGGCGGCGCTTTGGCGGCGACAAGCTGCTGCATTTGCTGCCGGATGGCACACCGATCGCTGTGGCCGCGGCGCGCCATCTGCGGGAAGCCTGCCCGCAAAGCATCGCGGTGCTCCGCCCGGAGCAGTTTGAACTGGCCGGACTGCTGCAGGCGGAAGGGCTGGAGACGGTCCTCTGTCCGGCCGCGGCGGATGGCATGGGGCACAGCCTGGCCGCCGGCGTGGCGGCCAGTGCCGACGCGGCTGGCTGGGTCGTTGCGCTGGCCGACATGCCGTTCCTCCAAGTCGATACCCTCGTCCGAGTTGTCGATGCCGTCAGCGGTGGTGCGATGCTGGCGGCGCCTTTTCACGACGGGCGGCGTGGCCACCCGGTCGGCTTCGCGGCCCGCTGGCGGGATGAACTGCTGGGCCTCGCCGGCGACGAGGGCGCGCGGGCGATTCTGTCGGCCCACAAGGCGGACCTCCTTGCCATCGAGACCGACGACGCGGGCTGCCTGCGCGACGTGGATACCCCCGCCGACCTGCCCGCCTGAACGTGCAGTTCAGAAGCCGAGGGACTTGAGCAGATCGTCGTGGTCGTCGCCACCGCCGTTGCCAGGGGGGGCTGCAGTGGCTGCATTCGGCGTAGCGTCGGCGGCGTCGATCAGGGCGTCCGGATCGGGGGCGTCCTGGGGTTCGAAGTCGTAGAGCTTGATGAACTCCGTGCGGTCGATCGCCAGTTCCAGGTAGAAGATGTTGTTGCGGCCGGTGTAGAAGGTCACCCGGCGGGTCTCGGGCTGGTCCAGGTGGGTGTCCACGCTGAGCACCACCTGCTTGTTGAGGACCAGCATCTTCGGCTGATTCTGCGTGATGTGGGTCTGCAGCTCACGCCCCACCTGGCCGGTGAAGTCGCCGACGATCTGGTTCATCAGCTCGCCCATCACGTTGCTGACGTCGTCCGAGGTGTAGGAGCTGGCCAGGTCTTCCTTGGCCATCCCCATGTTGAGCATGTAGCTCTCGTACAACTCCATCGCCGACTGGGCCGAGAAGTTGATCACCACCAGTCCGGAGAAGCCGCCATCGAACAGCACGAAGCAGCCGATATCCGGCTTCAGGCAGGTTTTGGTGATGCGCTGGACCATGCCCGAATAGCGGATCTGGCTATGGGTGGCCACGCTGAGAACCTTGGTGACCGAGTTGCAGAGACTCAGCAGCAGGTCTTCGGTGCCGAAGACGACGGGATTTTTTTCTTGTGTGCTCATGCTTTGGCGATGACCCCTAGGGAACAGGGTCCTTATGTTAGCTGACTTGTACTCCCGGGCCGATCATGGCGAACCGTTTAACGTGCGGCTGGCAGTAGGGATTGGCGAACACGATCCCAGTTGACCGGGATTGGGGCGACGTCTCCAGCCGAATGTTGCGCGAGGGCTTTACGCAGCGTATCGATGCGCTCGGCGGTTGCCGGGTGGGTGGAGAAAACCGTCGGCACCGCCGAAGTGGCGGTGCTTTCGCCGCGTGCCAGCGTCTCGAAGAAGCGCAGCATGCCCTGAGGGTCGATGCGCGCCTCGGCCAGGCGTTGCAGGCCGCGGGCGTCGGCTTCCCGCTCGGCATCCCGCGAGAATTTCAGCTCGCCCAGCTGGGCCCCCCAGCTGCCGAGGGCGCCGTAGTCGCCGAACAGCGCCGACACGATGACCCGCAGGCCGGCCGAACGGACGATCTGGCGCAGGCTGTGGCGCAGCTCCACGTGGGCGATCTCGTGGGCCAGTACGCCGGCCACGTCTTCCGCCGAGCTGGCCTGCTTGATCAGTCCCGAATACACCACCACCACGCCGCCTGGGGCGGCGAAGGCGTTGATGTCGGGGCGTTCGGCCAGGTAGAAGCGCAGGTCTTCTCCAGGGCGGGCCAGGCGCTTGCCGATGAGCTGCAGCGCATCCAGCGCCGGGCCCTGTTCGATCAGTTTGCTGTCGAGGCGGGTGCGGGCCAGCACCGCTTCGCCGATCTGCTTCTCGATGGACGGCGGGATGTGTTCGACGACCCGGTCGGCCAGTGGCTCGACGGCCAGGAAGATGCCGGCGATGAGGAGTAGCGGCAGCAGGATCAGTGCCGTCACGCCGAGGCCGAAGCGCCGATGGGTCTTGTGCTGGGCGTGGGCTCCGGCGGCGAACAGGGCCGGCGCGGCGGTGCGTAGCGGCGCGATGGCTTGGTCGGCGACGATCAGCAGGTGCTCGCCGCCTTCGCCTGGCCAGGCGATCGCCCACTGGCTGTGGTTGAAGCCCCGCGCCTCGGCGCGCAGTGCGGCGGCGCTTATGCGCAACGGGTCGGAATCCTCCGGGGCGACGAGCAGATGTCCGCCCTCCCAGCGCAGCAGTGCCGGGTGGCCGTGGGCGTCACCGCTCGGCGGGTAGTAGCGGGCGGAAACCGGTGCATCGCTCATGGGATTACCTTCCAGTCGCTGGCGCGGCGGCGCTCAATCGTCGTCGCCGAGCAGGGAGCCGAGGCCGATGCCGCCGAGCAGCGAGGTGCTTTCCTTGCCGCCACCACCCTGCACCACGCGGGAGGCCATCACGATGCGGTCGGCCATGCGCGATAGGGGCAGGGACTGCAGCCACACCTTGCCGGGCCCGGTGAGGGTGGCGAAGAACAGGCCTTCGCCGCCGAACAGGGCGGTCTTGATTTTGCCGGCGTACTGGATATCGAAATCGACGCTGGGCTGGAAGGCCACCACGCAGCCAGTGTCCACCCGCAGGGTTTCGCCGGGGGCGAGGGTCTTTTCGAGCAGGGTGCCGCCGGCATGGATGAAGGCCATGCCGTCGCCGTCCAGCTTCTGCATGATGAAGCCTTCTCCGCCGAACAGGCCGACGCCGATCTTCTTCTGGAAGGCGATGCCGAGGGAGACGCCCTTGGCGGCGGCGAGGAAGGAGTCCTTCTGGCAGATCAGCGTGCCGCCGACCGTGGACAGGTCCACCGGCACGATCTTGCCGGGGTAGGGGGCGGCGAAGGCGACCCGGCGCTTGCCGCTGCCCTCGTTGTGATAGATGGTGGTGAACAGGCTCTCGCCGGTTAGCAGGCGCTTGCCGGCGCCGAGCAGCTTGCCGAACAGGCCGCTCTGCTGGGCCGAGCCGTCACCGAAGATGGTGTCCATCTGGATCCCGTCCTGCATGTACATCATCACGCCGGCTTCGCCGACGGCGGCCTCGCCCGGGTCGAGCTCCACCTCGACGTACTGCATTTCGTTTCCGAAGATTTCGTAATCGACGACATCCATGGCCATGCTGGGGATCTCCATCCGGTAGGCGGTAAAGGGGCGCGCGGCAAGCGCAAGCCGTGCCGCGCGCGTTCGGCGCATACGGTACGGGTAAGGCCGCCATCTTTCAATGCCCGTTTTGCATGGGCATGAAAATGCCAGCCACTTGAGCGCGGCATGGGGGGATGCGGATGGGGGCGGGCGTTGCCGCGGCGTGGGCAGCGCCTGGTCGCCGGGTGTCAGGGCGAGGAGGGGATCGCCGGCAGGCGGACCTGCAGCCGGGCGCCCTGACCGTCGCTCGGGGCGAGGGCGCAGACTTCGCCGCCGAAGCCGCGGGCGATCTCGCGCACGATGGCCAGCCCCAGGCCGCTGCCCTGGCCCGTGGTGCCGGGCAGGCGGAAGAAGCGTTCGAAGACGCGTTCGCGGGCGTCGGCGGGGATGCCTGGGCCGTTGTCCTCCACGTCAATGAGGACGTCGTCGCCCTGCTGACGGCAGCGGATTGTCACTTCGCCCTTGGCCGGCGTGTAGTGGATGGCGTTGATCACCAGGTTGGCAATGGCCTCGCCGAGCAGCAGCTTGTCGCCGCTGACCGCGGCGGCCTGCAGTTCGAAGCCCAGATCGATGTGGTGGGCTTCGGCCAGGCGGATCCATTCCGGACTGCGTTCGCGGATCAGCTCGGGCACGTCGATGGGGGCTGCCAGGCCGGCGTGACGGCCGCTGGGTTCCGCCGACAGCAGCACCAGCATTTGATTGACCAGGTGGCCGAGACGCTCGATGGCGCTGATGCATTGTGCGCAGCGGGCTTCCCGCACGTTGGCGTCGTTCTCCCGCTGCAGCAGTTCGAGCTGGGTGCGGACGCCGGCCAGGGGCGTGCGCAGCTGGTGGGCCGCGTTGGCGACGAAGCGTTGCTGGGCCGCTGCCGCCTGTTCAAGGCGGTCGAGCACGAGGTTGAATTCGTCGACCAGCGGGCGGATCTCGGTCGGGGCGGAGGCCGCGTCCAGCGGCTGAAGGGCACGGTGCCCCATCCGCTTCAGCGCGGCGCGGATATCTTCCACCGGCAGTAGGGCATGGCGGATGCCGAACCAGATGGTCAGGCCGGTGGCGCCGGCGAAGAAGATCAGCGGCAGGGCCAGCGCGAAAGTCAGGTCTACGCGCAGCCGATCACGCTTGCGGGTGGTTTCGGCGGTGACGAACAGGAAGGTTTCGCCGGCGATGGTGCGGCGCAGGGTGCTGACCCGGATCGGGTGGCCACGGAAGTGGGAGTCGAAATTGAGTCGCTCCTCGCCGTCGGATTCCGCGTTGTCGTTTGGACTGGCATGGGGCAGGCCGATGTCGCCGGCGACGAAACGCTCATTGGGGCCGAGGACCAGGAAGTACACCTCGTCCACCCGGTCGGTGCGCAGCACCTGTTCGGCGGCGGCCGGGAAGACGAAGCGCGGCTCGCCGCCGATGACTTCCAGGTGGGGCACCAGGGCCAGGCCGGCATCGGCCAGGGCCTGGTCGAAGGCTTCCATCGCCGGCTGGTGGATCAGGTGGTAGGCCAGCGGCAGGAAGGTCGCCACGGCGAGGCCGGCTGGCAGCAGCAACCACAGCAGCAGCGCCTTACGCAGGCTTCGCGTCATGGGGCATGTCTTCGAGCATGTAGCCCAGGCCGCGTACGGTGCGGATGCGGATGCCCGCCGGCTCCAGCTTGGTGCGCAGGCGGGAGACATAAACCTCGACGGCGTTCTCGCTCATGTCCTCGTCCCAGGAGCAGACGGCAGCGACGATGCGTTCCTTGCTGAGGACACGCTCCAGGTTGTCGAGCAGGAAGGTCAGGATCGCCCATTCACGTTGCGGCAATTCCAGCGGCTGGCCGTCCAGCCAGGCCCGGTGGGCTTCCTCGTCGAGCACCAGTGGGCCGAATTCGCGTCGGGCGCTGCCCTGGCCGCGGCTGCGGCGGGCCAGCGCATTGACGCGGGCGAGCAGTTCGACCGCCGCGAAGGGTTTGGTGAGGTAGTCGTCGGCGCCCAGGTTGAGGCCGCGCACTCGTTCATTGAGAGCGTCGCGGGCGGTCAGCATCAGCACGTGGATGGGATTGTGGCGGGCCCGCAGGCGGCTCAGCAGCTCCAGCCCATCCATGCCGGGGAGGCCGATGTCGAGCACTAGCAGGTCGAATTTCTCGGCAGCCAGTGCAGCTTCCGCCAGTTCGGCGGTGCCCACGTAGTCGGTGGTGAAGCCGGCACCGCGCAGCAATTGCGCAACGCCGTCGGCCAGTAGGGGGTCGTCTTCGACGATAAGGATGCGCATGGTTTATCTCTCTTCCCGCTGTGCTTCCTTGGGACCGCCGAAGGACAGCAATACCGGGAGCAGCAGCAGGGTGAAAATGGTGGCGCTGACGATGCCGCCGACAATCACCACCGCGAAGGGGCGTTGAGTTTCCGAGCCGATGCCGTGGGACAGGGCTGCCGGCAGCAAGCCGAGGCCGGCCATCAAGGCGGTCATCACGATGGGGCGCAGGCGCAGCATGGCGCCGTCGAGGATGGCCTCGGTGCGGGTGGCGCCGCGGCGGGCGATCTCCATGACCTGTTCGACCATGATCACGCCGTTCTGCACCGAGATGCCGGCCACCGCGATGAAGCCCACCGCCGCCGAGACCGACAGGTGCAGGCCGGCGATGCCCAGCCCGGCGAAGCCGCCGATCAGCGTGAAGGGCACCATCGCCAGCACCAGCAGTGCCGGGCGGATGTCCTTGAAAGCCCAGAACAGCAGCGAGAAGATCGCCCCGAGGGTGATCGGCACGATGACTTTCAGGCGCCCCATGGCGCGCTGCTGGTTCTCGAACTGGCCGCCCCAGGTGACCGAGTAGCCGGCGGGCAGGGACACTTCTGCGGCCACCTTTTTCTGGGCTTCAGCGACGAAGCTGCCCTGATCGCGGCCGCGCAGGTTGGCCTTGACGATCACGTTGCGGCTGCCGGCTTCGCGTTGGATGCGCGAGGCGCCCTGGCGCAGCTCGATGTCGGCCAGGTCGCCGAGGGGAATGCTGCCCTTGCCGTCGGGCAGGGCCACCGGCAGGTGGGCAATGTCGTCCACCTGGTCGCGGTACTGCGGGCCAAAGCGCAGGGTCACGTCGTAGCGCCGCTCGCCGTCGTAGTACACGTTGACCGCGCTGCCGCCGAGGGCGGTCTGGATCATCGCGTTCACGTCGTTCACCAGGATGCCGTAGCGGGCCAGGGCTTCACGCCGCAGGCGGATGTCCACTTCGCTCTGGCCGCCCACCGGCAGGGCTGCCACGTCGGCCGAACCCTGGATGTGGTTGAGAACGGTGGCGATTTCCTGGCCCTTGGCTTCCAGCACCTGCAAGTTGGGGCCGAAGACCTTGACCGCCAGCTCGCCCTTGGCGCCGGACAGGGATTCCTCCACGTTGTCCTCGATGACCTGCGAGAAGTTGGACGGCAGGCCGGGAATGGTCGCCAGCTTGGCGGCCATGCTGTCGATCATCGCGTCCTTGCTGGCGAAGCGCCATTCGCCATGAGGCTTGAGGTCGGCGAGGATTTCCAGGTTGTTGGGGCCCTTGGGGTCGGTACCATCATCCGGGCGGCCGACCTGGGTGATTACCGTCTTCACCTCCGGGTAGCTCAGCATGATGGTCCTGACCTTGCGCTCGATCTCCTTGGTGTTGGTGAGGGAGGAGGACTGGGGCAGGGTGACGGTCAGCCAGATGTTGCCTTCGTCGAGCTTGGGCAGAAATTCCGAGCCGAGCAGCGGCGCCAGCGCCAGCGCGACGACCAACGAAATGCCGGACAGGCCGATGGTCACGGCCCGGTGGGATTGCAGGCGGACCAGGAGGTCGCGGTAGCTGTGCTGCAGCTTGTGCAGCCAGGCGCTTTCCTTCTCGGCCATGTCCTTGTTGAGGGCGAAGGACAGCAGCGTCGGCACCAGGGTCAGGGTCAGGATCAGGCCGCCGAGCAGGGCGAATGACAGGGTCAGGGCCACTGGGGTGAAGATGCGCCCTTCGACCCGCTGGAAGGTGAAGATCGGCAGGAAGGCGACGATGATGATGGCCTTCGAGAACAGGATTGGCGAACCCAGCTCGATGCAGGTCTGCTTGAGGGCGTGGATGCGCCGGCCGACCGGCGAGCTGATGCCGTGGTGTTCGCTGCGGGCGTCGAAGGCCAGGCGCACCATCAGGGCCTCCACCATCACCACCGCGCTGTCGATGATGACGCCGAAGTCCACCGCGCCGAGCGAAATGAGGTTGGCCGACACGCCCAGCGCATGCATCAGGATGAAGGCGAACAGCAGGGACAGCGGAATCACAGCGGCGACGATGATGGCCGCCCGCAGGTTGCGCAGGAAGACCAGCAGGATCGCGGTGACCAGCACCGCGCCGACCAGCAGGTTCTCGCCGACGGTGGCCACCGTGTGGCCAATCAGCTCAGTGCGCTGGTAAATCGGGCGGACCTTGTAGCCTTCCGGCAGGCGCGCGTTGACCTCGTCCACCTTGGCGCGCAAGGCTTCGACGACCTTGGCGGCATTGCCACCCTTGGTCATCTGCACGATGCCCTCGATGACGTCGTCGCGGTCATTGAAGGCGACGATGCCCGAGCGCGGACGGGCGCCGGCGACCACTTCGGCCACGTCGCTGATGCGCACCGGCTTGCCTTCGCGGGCCACCACGACCACGTCGCGGATATCGTCGAGGTTGCTGAAGAGGCCCAGCGAGCGCACCACCAAGGCTTCGTCGCCACGCCGCAGCAGGCCACCGCTGCCGTTGCCGCTGGCACCGACGAGGGCCTTGCTGACATCGTCCAGGCTGACGCCATATTTGCGCAGCAGATCCGGCTCGATGCGCACCTGCACCTCACGGATCGAGCCACCGAAGCTGACAACGTCGGCGATGCCCGGCACGATGCGCAGGGCCGGACGGATGGTCCAGTCCTGGATCGCGCGGACTTCCTCCTGCGAGGCACTGGGGGGCGCATCCAGCACGTAACGGTAGATCTCGCCGACCGCGGTGGTCAGCGGCGCCAGCGTGGGTTGCACACCCGGTGGCAGATTGACGGTCTGCAGGCGCTCCAGCACCTGCTGGCGGGCGAAGTAGTCGGCGGTTTTCTCGTTGAAGGTGAGGGTGACCACCGACAGGCCGGTGATCGACACCGAGCGCAGTTGTGTCATGCCCGGCACGCCGCTCATTTCCCGCTCGATCGGTAGCGTGACGGTGCGCTCGACTTCCTCCGGCGCCTGGCCGATGGCCTGGGTGACCACCTGAACCTGCACGTCCTGAACGTCCGGGAAGGCTTCGATGGAGATCTGGCTGAAGGAGTACAGGCCATAACCGAGCAGGGCCAGCGCGGCGATGATGACGAAGGCACGCTGGCGCAGGACGGCGGTGATGATGGAGTCGAACATGCCGGGACGTCCTTAGCGGGAGCTGCTGGCCAACTCGGCGTTGAGGAGCAGGGCGCCGACGCCGACGACCTTCTCGCCGGCCTTGATGCCCTGCCAGACATAGGCGTAGCTGCGGGTCTGCACCGCCAGCGTGACCTCACGCTTCTCGAAGACGCCGGGTTCCCGTTCGACGAAGACGTAGTTCTTGACGCCTTCCACCAGCAGCGAGCCGGTCGGGATCTTCGGCAACTCACCCTGGTTGTCGGCGAGGATGCCGACCTTGGCGTACATCTCGGGCTTGAGCAGGCCTTCCCGGTTGTCGACGGCGACCCGCGCCTGCACACGGCGGGTCTGTGGGTCGAGGGTCGGCGCAACGCGCACGACCTTGCCTTCGAAGCTGCGGTGCGGGTAGGCGGAAACCTCGATCTGGGCGGACTTGCCGACGGTCACCAGCGGCAGGTCGCGTTCGGGCACGTCGACGAGCACCGACAGGCGGCTCATGTCGGTGATGACGAACAGCGGCTCGTCGGTATCGGGGCGGACCTCCATCGCCGGGTTGATGCGCCGGGTGGCGACGATGCCGGCGATTGGGGTACGCAGCACATAGCGCTCTCCGCCCTGAGCCGCACCGCTGCCCTGCGTCAGGTTGGCGAGGCGCAGGCGGGCACGCTCGACCTCGGCCTGGGCCTGATGCCAGTCGGACTGGGCTGCTTCGAGATCCCGCTTGGGGACGACTTCCGCATCGAAAAGGCTCTTGCTGCGCTCGAAGGCGGCTTTCTTCTGGTGGGCGTCGGCCTGGGCCTTGGCCAGGTCGGCGGCGGCGGTACCCAGTTCGGGTGCGTCGAGGACTGCGAGAACCTGGCCGGCCTTGACCTGGTCGCCGATGTTGGCGCGGATCTCCAGCACGCGGCCGGCGATCGGCGCGAACAGACGGGCGGTGGCGTTTTCGTCGTAGGCGACGCGGGCGGCCAGCGGTTCGTCCAGCGGCACCGGCGCGACCTCGGCCCGCTCGACCTTGATCTGGGCGAGTTGCGGGGCGGCAGTCGGGAAGCGCAGCACGCCGGGTTCGGCGGAGGGCTTCATGACCACCGGTTCGGCAGCGCCTTCGTCCGCGCCGTTGTGGAGGTAAACGTAGGCTCCGCCGGCGGCGGCCAGGGCCAGTGCGATGACGATCAGTCTGGTTTTCATTGCGGGGTGTCTCCGGCCAGGCGCAGCAGCAGGGCGGCGCGGGCGAGGTCGGCGCGGGCCTGGATGGCCTCGATGCGGGTGGCGCGCAGGGTGCGCTGGGTGTCGAGATAGTCGGTGAGGCTCATGCCGCCCTTCTGGATGGCGATGTCGGCGCCCCGTCCGGCCCGTTCGGCGGCGGGCAGCACGACGTCGCGGAGGCGCGTGAAGCGGGTGGCGCTGGCCGCCTGCTCGGCGCGCAGGCGGGCCTGTTCGCTGCTGGCGCCGGCCTGGGTGGCGACGAGTTGCTGCTCGGCGGCGCCGTAATCGGCTTCGCTTCGGGCGATGTCGCCGCGGTAGTCGTTGCCGAGGAATAGCGGAATGGACAGGCTGAGGCCGTAGGCGTTTTCGGCGACCGCGTTGTTGGTGTTGGCGGGTGTGTGTTCGTACTGAACGCCGATCGACACGTCGCGGGTACGCTGGGCGCGTGCCACTTCGCGCAGGGCGTTGGCCTGCGCGACGCGCTGGCGGGCTGCCACAACGTCGTAGCGCTCGCCCGCGACGGAGGCTGCCGGCGCCGGCAGGGCGTCCGCGCCCGGCCATTCGTCGGTGGTGTCCAAACGATCTGCGGGGACCCGGTTGCCGAGCAGCAGTGCCAGCGCGACGCGGGCGCGGGACAGATCCAGGCCCGCTTGGACGGCATCATTGGCAACGCGGGCGGCATCAGCGGCGAAGCGTGCTACGTCCACCCCGGCCAGGTCGCCAGCCTTGCCGCGCAACTCTGCCGCATCGGCCGCGCGGCGGGCGAGGGCCGCGTTTTCGTCGGCGATGCGGCGGATCTCGCGGGCGGCGCGCAGGTCGATCCACGCATTGGCCAAGTCGCCGCGGGCCAGGCGGATGGTGTTGTCCAGGTCGGCCTGGGTGGCCGTCAGGTTGCTCTCGGCAGCCCGCAGGCGCAGCGTGCGTTTGTCACCGCGCTCGAAGACCTGATCGATACGCACGACGTTGTCGGTCGGGTGCTTCCAGTAGCCGCCGCTGCCCTTTTGGCCGGGATCGACCGAGGTTGCGCCTATCGTCAGTTGCGGGTTAGGTCGGGCGGCTGCGATGTCGATGCCGGCGCGGGCGCCGGCCAGTGCCGCACGGGCCTGGACGATGGCCGGATTGGCCTCGAGCAGCAGGCGGTCGGCGTCGGCAAGGCTCAGGGGCTGGAAGTCGGCGGCCTGAACCAGGCAGGGGAGGGGCAGCACGAGGGCGGCCAGGACGAAACAGGAGCGGAAACGCATGCCGGAATCCGGGATGGGACAGTCATCCTAGTCTAGGAAGACTTTCTGTCGATGAACTTACTTTTTTCTTGCACGGAGCTTGCGTTCGGGCGGCTGGATCGGTCTGGACACGCCTTTGTCCCGACGCGGTGGGGATTCCAGCAACGCAATATTCGTTAGCTTTATCCACTTTTTGAATGACGACCCGTCGGCATGGACCTCGCTGGTCGCGAAGCACTTACCTTGCTCCGATTGGCAAGAAAGGGTCTCATTGGACAGCAGCGCATTTCACTCGTGATTCCCGTCTATGCGGCGAAGATAGGACGCTCCAGACGTTGATCGGGGAAATCGTGCCGCTGACGGACCGCAAACCAGATCCGCCGGCAACCCCTACTTAATCGGAGAGGTGCTGCTGGTTCTCAACTGCAGCCCAGACCGCCCCGGCCTGACGCTGGAGTCGCTCGGAGCAACTCGTCTAAGCGAAGCCGGCCAATTCGCCACCCCGTGGTTGGCTGCGCAACCTTTTCAGTCGCACAGCGAAGGCAATCAGTTCCCGCTTGCTCGGCTCCGCCCGGATGCGCGCTATCTCCCGGACAGGAACTCGCTTGTTCGTACCGGCCAGCCGATTGTGTTGGCATGAAGAGCCGCCAGCCTGGCTGTACAGCTCGCTGGCGCGGTGAGTGTGTTTTCGAAGCAATCGAGACAAGCGGAGCGCCGCGAGAGTGGGTAATCCTGATGTCCTACACGCATACTCGGCCGATTACTGGGAGGGCGGCTGGCTGCTCCCGTGTACGCGATAAAGTGCATATTTACCGCGACGTTCCACCAAGGTTGTGTTGACCTGCAACCAACCGATCGCATCCCAGTTGGGAAGCCAGACAGAATAGTCCGTGGGGAGTACAAGTAAGTAATTCTCCCCAGCTGTTTGCATTGGCTGTCGGAACGATCTAACTGTCCGTGAAGATAGATACGTTATCGGATACGCTGCCGGTTCCATTAGGGCGTGAATGGTGGCGGACGGAGGAAGAGCGGCTACCAAACTGGCCATCGCTTCCTGGTCTTTGCGCGCAGTGAAGATATTCTGGGGAATTCCGAGGCTCGACTGGCGAGCAGTCTCGTAAACCAATTCTAGAGAGTCTCCGACCGCTAGCATGCGCACGTTGAGCAAGCCTTGGGTTGCGCATATGAGGATTATCGTCAGATGACCAATCATGGCCGTCTTCATCCGTAGGACGCGTCCGAGGGCCGACACGCCGAGCAGGACAGCGGTCAGCCACAGCAGAGGAATGGCTGGCCACAGATAACGGATGTGCGAGATCGGAGCCTTTAGCACCCAGGAGAGCCATCCCGCGCTACCTGCTAGCAATAAGAAGCCGCATAGCCTGGTGATGTCTTGGTCGCTCTCCTTCTGAAGCTCCAGTCGGCTTGCGAACCAGCCAACCAGTGCCACAATGGCCGCCGTGGGGATGATTCCATTCGCAACGGTCAGATAGTTCAACCGTAGCATGACTCCCGGAAATGGGACGCCGATACCGCTCGACAGGCCCGTCGCAACAAGGAACTTGCTCCACGGGGTGTCGCCGAAGGCGTAAACATACATTCCTACGCATCCTGCGAAGACCAGCACAGCCGCCGTGATTGCCATCAGCGGGTAAACGAAGCGCGCAATCCAGCCCCGGTGTGCGATGGCTGACCAGACCAGAATGGCTGGCAGCATTGAGAGGCAGGTCATGCGGGTAGCGCAGGCGAGCCCGAACAGTGTGCCTCCCAGGAGAGCCATGCTTAAGGACTGAGTTCCAGAGCGCACCCAGAATAGTGAGGCCAGCAGAAATATAGTTGTGGCAATGATCTCCGAGGTCGCGAGGGACGCTTGCAGCAGAAAGCCAGGCGCCGTCACGAACAGAGCTGTGCCTGCAGCGGCGAGAACCCGGTCCTTGACATGGCGCTCAATAAGTTTGAACACCACGATCAACAGAACAAGTGTGACACCGATCGAAGCAAGGCGATGGGCGAGGATGTCTCCGCTCCGCCATAGGGCGATAAGGCCGTGTAGCACGAAGTGCAATCCGCCCGTCGTCGTGATCGGCTTGTCCACGGCACTTGTCGGAGGAAGCGGTATGCCAAGTGCCTTCATGGTGCTCATGAGGTTCCAAACCTCGTCGGGCTCCACGGTCAGGATGAATGCTCCGAAGACAAAAGACAGGCAGAAGCATACGACGATCGCAAAATATACCAGCGATAGCAAAGGCAGTTTCTTTATAGGCATTTGAGCAACCACTTCGTTATCGCCTTCTGAGCATGCGGTCGAGCGTTGTAGGCTTTGATGAAGAGCCAAGCATCCACATCAATGATGAATAGTCTCGCCTGCAGATCTTGATATTTATGCTTGTTTCAAGAATTGCCTGCAGAGGGAAGGTGGCGGGCAGATCCCTTCCCTTGAGCTGTGCGTTTGTGCTTGGTATGCGAGTGACGCGGTCTCCATGGGGGGAGGCATGCTATCGGATGTGTTATAGCTGTGCAATATTTCAGGTTCGTCGCAAGCAATTGATTCTCCGCTGGATTGGCTGTGTGGAGAGCGCGCGTTGCTTACGGCCTCGGAGCGGTCTTGTCCGGCTTTTAATGCTTGGCGCGCATCAACGCGCTGTGTTGGGTACGGTGCCGCGGCCCCTCCCGATGGGAGCCCCCCTCCCTCATACGAAGTTGTTCATCCCCGGTTTTTGAAAAAGCTTTCTACTCGTACTTGAAAAGCGTTCTGGGCGACCCTATTATTAGCACTCGTTGGGGGTGAGTGCTAACAAGCGTCGTCCCCGGTCCTCGCCAAGACCTGAATTGGCAAACGTATTTTTCCGTCGGGCAGCCTTGCCCGGTTTGAAACGAGTAGGAGATCTATAGATGAATATCCGTCCCTTGCATGATCGCGTGATCGTCAAGCGCGTTGAAGCCGAGCGCACCACTTCCAGCGGCATCGTGATCCCCGATTCCGCCGGCGAGAAGCCCGATCAGGGCGAGATCCTGGCTGTCGGCAACGGCAAGATCCTCGAGAGCGGCGAAGTGCGCAAGATGGATGTCAAGGTTGGTGATCGCGTGCTGTTCGGCAAGTACGCCGGCCAGACCGTCAAGGTCGATGGTCAGGAACTGCTGGTCATGCGTGAAGAAGACATCATGGGCGTGCTCGAGGCCTGAGCCTCGCTACCCGCGTCTTCCCTAGTCCTTAGATAAAGAATTCCGGAGAAACACTAAATGGCAGCTAAAGAAGTCAAGTTTGGCGATTCCGCTCGTGCCCGCATGGTTGAAGGCATCAACGTCCTGGCCGACGCGGTCAAGGTTACCCTGGGCCCCAAGGGCCGCAACGTGGTGCTCGAGCGCTCCTTCGGCGCCCCGACCGTGACCAAGGACGGTGTGTCCGTGGCCAAGGAAATCGAGCTGAAGGACAAGTTCGCCAACATGGGCGCCCAGATGGTCAAGGAAGTCGCTTCCA